>CANNKR010000131.1 GCA_947504615.1 Gemmatimonadota bacterium
AGTCAGCACAAGCACCGCCGCCGAGGTGTTCCCCACCCATTGCAACGACCGTTCACGCCGGGTCACCGTGAGCGCTCGTTTTTTCGTCGGGGGCATCGCACCCACTGCGCCATGACCCGACAGCGCGTCCACGAATGCGAGCGCCGACGGGAAGCGATCGGCCGGGGCTTTGGCCATCGCGCGCTGGATAGCGAGACTGACGTTCGGCGGCAGTCCCTGGCGCACGCTGTTCAGCGTCGGAGGATCCTCGCCCAGATGCATCCGCAGGAGTTCCTGCATCGTCACCTCGGCAAAGGGGCGGCGTCCCGCGAGCAGCTCGAACGCCAGCACACCCAAGGCGTACTGGTCGGCCCGCCCATCGGACTTCTCCCCCCGCCACTGTTCCGGCGCCATATAGGCCGGCGACCCGACCACACCCGTACCCGTCTGCGACTCCGAGGTGGACGTGGCACTGTCCCCGCCGAACGCGCGTGCAATGCCAAAGTCGGCCACCATGGCGTGCCCGCTATCCGACATCAAAATGTTGGCCGGCTTGATGTCGCGGTGCACCACGCCAAGCCCATGGGCAAAGTCCAGCGCGGACGCGACGTCGCGCAGCAGGCGCACGGCGTGATCGAGCGGCAGCCCGCCAGGCGTGGTGGCGAGCGTCTCCAGGCTGCCGCCCCGCACGTAACGCATGGTGTAGAAGGCCGCCCCTTCTCCCTGCCCGACAGCAAAGATCGGCACGATGTTCGGGTGGTCCAGCCGGGCAGCGAGCCGCGCCTCGCGTTCGAAGCGCGCGAACGCCTCGGGGTTCAACACGGGGTCGAACGCCAGCACCTTCAGCGCCACCTCGCGCTCGAGCGCGAGTTCCCGCGCCTTGAACACGATCCCCATGCCGCCCCGCCCGATGAGCCCTCCCAGCTGGTAGCTGGCACCGACCTGCACCTGCAACCGTTGCCGCACACGCTCGGCGCGGTCGCCGTCAGGCCCACCGTTCGTGACCGCCGCGCCACAGCGACCGCACGAGGTGGTCAGCGTGTCGAGCGACGCGCCGCATTCTGGGCAGATCGTGGTGATCCCCACGGGCGTAGTGGCGGCGGTATCATCGGCTGGGGGCTGATGCGAATCGGTCATGTGATGGGTACGCTATTTCGAGGGTGCGGCTGATGACGATGGCCTGCGATGGTAGTGATGCTCGGCAACGACGGGGGGGGGGCCGCTACTCCGGCGTGGGTCTGTGCGCGGCATCGCGCGCTGACTCGTCGAGCGCCTGGTCGAAATTTCCTGGCATCAGCTTCCCGGCCCGGAGACCGTTCGGCAACCAAGTTGCCGATTGCCGCGTTGCAGGTGTAGATAGGAAGGTCGTCCGTTACGCTGTCCTACACCAGAGGAGCACAAAACAGATGGTACTCCGCGTCGTCACGCTCACGCTCGCCGCCGCCGCCCTGGTCGGGCTGGCCGCGTCGCATGCAGGGGCGCAGGGCGGCGACGGTCCCCAGATCGGTGACCAGGCTCCGGACTTTTCCCTCCCCGGCGCCTCCAAGGCCGGCGTCCGGGAAAAGGCGCTTCGTCTCTCCGATTTCCGCGGGCAAGTCGTCGTCATCTCGTTCTTTCCCAAGGCACGGACCAAGGGCTGAACGGTGCAACATGAGGCGTACCGGGATCAGTACGCCACGATCTTCAACGACGGCAAGGGCGTCGTCGCCATCTCCATCAGTTCCGACCCTGTCGATGCGCTCGCCTCGTGGGCCAAGGATGCCAACTTTCCGGTGCTCTTCGCCAGCGACACCACCGGCGACATCGCCGCGCAGTACGCCACCACGGGCATGGGCATCGGGCCGATGAAGCAGTTCTACAAGCGGGTCGTATTTGTGGTGGGGCCAGACGGGCGCATCGCGCACGTCATCCGTCCGTTTGCTGCGCTCTCCCAGGACGCATATGTCGAGCTCGACTCGGCGATCGACCAGGCGGGCAGGAAGGGAAAATAGTCCGTCATACGAGGGGAAATCGACGCTTTTCGATCTGACGCGGCATGGTTTGGCAGGGGCGGCAAGCGCGTAAGCGTTTGTCGCCTTTGCACTTGCAGTCCGGCTCTGCGTACAGACGATCATCTGACGGTCCGGATTCAGTATTGCCGAATCATGAACGCCGGCATTCCTCGACGATGAGGAGTGTGGCAATGCGGCACGAGTTTCCGCCGCGCTGGAAGTACACGTGGAGTCCCGACCTTGGCATCCTATTCCATTCCGTCCGTCCGCACTGGCGCGGTGACGGTTCGCGACCTTTTTGCTGCATCGCTGATCGCGGCCGACCCGACGTCGTTCACGGCGCGGGCCGTTCGGCTGCGGCTCCCCACGGACCGCACGACACCGCGAGCATCGTGGATCATCTCGGTGGGCAAGGCGGCCACGGCGATGGCTCGCGCGGCCGTTCACGAAATGAAGGATCGCAACACCGACATTGCGGGTGGACTCATCATTGCCCCGTCCGTGGGTGACGTGCCGCATCCATCGCTCGTGGCGATAGCCGGCGACCATCCCCACCCTGGCGGACGCTCCGCGCTGGCGTCCGCGGCGCTCTCCGACCTGTGTGACCGGGTGCAGCCCAACGATATCGTCTTCGTGCTGCTCTCCGGCGGCGCCTCCAGCCTGATGGGAGCGCCCGTCGACGGCGTCGACACGCGGCACCTCTCGGCATTATCCGCGACGCTCACGCGTTCCGGACTCGACATCGGGCGGGTCAATGCGATCCGCAAGCGTTTTCTGCGGTGGGGGGCTGGGCGACTGGCTACCCAACTCGCACCCGCACGCGTGGAACAAATCGTGCTCTCCGATGTCATTGGCGACGAGTTGGCGCACATCGGCTCTGGCCCCTGCACGCCGGATGCATCCACCGCCGTCGACGTGCGGCGGTTGATCGACGAGGCGGCGATGACCGATCACGTCCCCGCGGCGTTGCTGCGATATCTGGACGACGTGATGCGCGGAGAGCGCGCCGAGACTCCCAAGTGGGAAGCGCCGGCGTTCATGTACCCGGGGGTTCCGGCCGTGCAGGGCAACGCCGGTGTGCTCGACGCCGGGGCGTTGCGCGCGCGCGTACTCGGCTTCGATCCGGTGGTCATCGTCGGCGTTCCCCTGTTCGGCGAGGCCGCCCCGGCTGGCGCACGGGTGGCTACTGCTGCCGCCGCGCTGCCGCGCGGGGGCGTGGCCCTCTGGGGCGGCGAAACCACCGTCTCGTTGGGCGATTCCCACGGGAACGGCGGCCGATGCCAGGAACTGGCGCTGTCCGCGGCCATCACGCTCGCCGAGATGGGTGAACTGGGACGGGATGTGACCATCCTGGCCGCAGGCACCGATGGCTGCGACGGGCCCACCGATGCCGCGGGTGCGATCGTCGACGCGCACACCGCCGCCCGCATGATGGAAGCCGGTGTCGACCCCAGGGACGCCCTGCGCCGTCACGATGCCTACGAGGCGCTGCACTTGGCGGGCGCCTTGCTCAAGACCGGGTTGACCGGCACCAACGTCGCGGACCTGGTGATTGCGGTGAGGTCGTAGACGGTAGACGGTAGACGGTAGACGGTAGACGGTAGCGTGCAGGGCTCTTGCGGGTGAAATTGCCAGACATGCCAGCCGCCCCGTTTACCGTCGCCCTCGTCCAGGATGGCGTCGCCCCGTCGAAGGGGGAAACTCTTGAGCGCACCATCGTCAGCATCCGTGACGCGCACGCGCGTGGCGCGCAGGTGATCTGCCTCAAGGAACTCTTCGACGCGCCGTATTTCTGCAAGACGCTCGACCTCGAGCGCTTCGACCTCGCCGAGCCCATACCCGGCCCCACGGTCGATCGCCTCAGCGCGGTGGCCGCCGAACTCGAAGTCGTGCTCATCGTGCCGCTCTACGAAAAGCAGGCGCCGGGCATCTATCGCAACTCGGCGGCCGTCATCGACGCGGACGGCACCGTGCTGGGCGTCTATCGCAAGATGCATATCCCGCACGACCCGCTCTTCGAGGAGAAGTACTACTTCGCGCCGGGGGAGTCGCTGGACGCGGTGCAGCCGGCCGGCTGCCGCGGACCCTCGGGCGAAGCGGGCGGCTTCATGGTGTGGAAGACGCGCTACGCGACCATTGGCGTGCTGATCTGCTGGGACCAGTGGTACCCGGAGGCCGCGCGCATCACGGCGCTGCTCGGTGCCGATATCCTGTTCTACCCGACGGCCATCGGCTGGCACCCGGCGGAAAAAGCCGAGTGGGGCGAGGCGCAAGTGAGCGCGTGGCACACGGCACAGCGTGCGCACGCCATTGCCAACGGCGTCTTCGTGGCGGCCGCCAACCGCACCGGCTTCGAGGCGGAAGAAGGGACCAACGGCATCGAGTTCTTCGGGCAGTCGTTCATCTGTGATCCGTTCGGGCGACCACTCGCCGAAGCCGGCACGGAAGACACCACGCTCGTGGCCACGTGCGACCCGCGTCGCATCGAGGAAACGCGCCGCAACTGGCCGTTCCTGCGTGACCGACGGGTCGATGCGTACGCGCCGATCCTGAAGCGGTGGATCGGGACCGAGACAGCGTAAAGCAGCCCTACGCCGTTCCCGCTCGCCGGTCTACCGTCTACCGTCTACCGTCTACCGTCTACCGTCTACCGTCTACCGTCTACCGTCTACCGTCTACCGTCTACCGTCTATCCGAATGCCCCGCTTCCCCGCCGAGTGGGAACCCCACGCCGCCACCTGGATCGCCTGGCCACACCATGAACCCGACTGGCCCGGCAAGTTCGAGCCGATCCCGTGGGTCTACGCGGAAATCGCGCGCGCGCTCGCCCAGTCTGAGCCCGTGGAGATCCTCTGCAACGACGAGTCCGTGCGCGAGGACGCCGAGGCCTGCCTGGCCGCGCATCACGTCACGGAGCGAGTGCGATTGCACGTCGTCCCGACGGACCGCGTCTGGCTGCGCGACAGCGCCCCCACCGGCGTCGTGACGGCGCGCGGTGACGTCGAGTGGTGTGACTGGGGATTCAATGCGTGGGCGAAATACGACAACTACGCACTCGACGAGAAGATCGGCGAGTTCATTGCGGGCCTCACGCAGTTGCCGCGCCACGTGCCCATGCGCCCTGATGGGACGGGGCGCGTCGTGCTCGAGGGCGGCGGACTCGAGACCGACGGACTCGGCACGATGCTCGTCACCGAAGAGTGGCTCCTGTCGGACGTGCAGGACCGCAACCCGGGACTGGGACGCGCCGACTATGAGCGGATCTTTGCCAGCGAGCTGGGCTGTCCGCACACCATCTGGCTCGGCGAAGGATGCGTGGGCGACGACACGCATGGGCATGTGGACGACATTGCGCGCTTTGTGGCGCCGGGCGTGGTGGTGCTCGCCCACGAGGACGACGGTGCCGACGAGAACCACGCCCGGTCGCTCGACAACCTCCACCGCCTGCGCGCGGCACGGGACGCGCGCGGCGAGGCGCTGCGCGTCGTCACGCTCCCGTTCCCGCGGCCGGTGATGATGTCCGGGCAGCGCCTCCCCGCGAGTTACGCCAACTTCTACATTGCCAACACCGCGGTGCTGGTGCCCACGTTCAATGACCCCAACGACCGCGTCGCGCTCAATACGCTGGCCGAGCTGATGCCCCACCGTCAGGTGGTCGGCATCCACGCGCTGGACCTGGTCTGGGGACTCGGCACGCTGCACTGCCTGTCGCAGCAGCAGCCGGCCGCGCACACCCCCTGACCGTCCGCTTTCCGACGACCCGGCAGGCGGCACATCGAGTCCCGCCCGCTCGGTGGTTTCGCCCAGCCGTCCGTCAGGTCACATTACTGATTCCCCCCGGTCGATACTGGCCTGCATGATGAGTTCCCGCTGCCGAGGATGGTCGTGAGGCGTTTCGCCCCGTTGTTGTCGCTCGTGGTTATCGGCTGTACGTCCGGCGGATCCGGCCAGACGTACGTGCTGGGCTCGGCGGGCCCGTGGACCGAGGGCTACGGTCGCATGAGCCAGCGCGGCATTGAGCTGGCCCGCGACGAGATCAACGCCGCCGGTGGCATTCGACGGAAGAAGCTGGAGATCCTCTTCGTCGATGACAGCGCCAGCGGTGCGGTGGCCACACGCGTCGCCAAGCAGTTCGTGGACAATCCGGCCGTGCTGGGCGTGGTCGGGCACATGAGTTCGGGCGCCATGCTGGCCGCCGCCCGCGTGTACGACGGTCATCTCGCGGCCATCGCCACCACCGCCACGACCCCGCTCCTGTCGGGGATCTCGCCGTGGACGTTCCGCGTCATTTCCAGCGACTCCGCAAACGGTGTAGTGCTGGCGAACGCCGCGACTGCGCTTGGACTCAAGCGCGCCGCCATCCTGTACGAGAACGACGGCTACGGCCGCGGACTGTCGGCCAGCTTCCGTGCGGCCTTCAAGGGACAGGTGATCGCGAATGATCCGATCCTCGGAGACATCACGAACGCGGAACCCTTCATCGCGTATTTCAAGCGGGAGCGCCCTGACGTCGTGCTCGTGGCGGGCAACGACGCGTCCGGGCTGGTGATCCTGCGAGAGGCCCGTCGGCAGCAGTTGGCCGTGCAATTCATTGGGGGCGATGGCTGGACCCCGGTGGTCGATGACACGGCGGCCTCCGAGGGGGCGCTCGTGGGCGCCCCATTCACCGCGGAGGATCCGCGTCCCGAGGCCCGAAAGTTCGTGGCGGCATTTCACGCGAAGTTCGCCATGGACCCCGACGGCAATGCCGCACTCGGCTACGACGCCACCATCACGCTGGCGCGTGCCATCGAGAAGTCGGGTGCCGACCGCGAGCTGATCCGGAAGTGGCTGCACGGCCTCGATGAACGCTCTGCCGTGCGCGGCGCCACCGGCCCCATTCGTTTTCGCCGCGACGGCGACCTCGTCGGCAGGGGCATCGTGCTGACCCGCGCACACGGCGGCCGCCTCATCGTGGAGAAGCCGCGATGAGCCGCACCGTCGCCTCGTTCCAGTTCGACTCCATTCGCAGCCGGCTGCTGTTCGGCTTCGGCCTGATCGTCGCCCTGCTCGTCATTGCGGGCGTCGTCGGCAACTATACCATCCGTTCGCTGGGCGTTGCCGTCGACGACGAGTTGCTGGCCCAGCACAAGGAAGCCGAGTCCATCGCGGCGCTCACGAGCAGCATCGCCGAAGCCATGTCCGCTGGCCGTCTGTACCTCGAGAACGGAGACACCTCGGCCCATCGACGGCTGGACGACCTTGGCCTGGCCGCACACGCGGCCCAGCGGCAGCTCAACACGAGCGCTGGAATGAACGCCGAGGAGCTGGGACTTCTCGCGATGATCGATTCCCGCCTGTCGTCCATTGAAGTCGACATGGCGCTGGCCGCACGTTTACGCGACCTCGGGCGTGCCGCAGACGGCACCCGCGCGGCCGAACGCACCCATGCCGTGGAAGCCTCCCTGCTGAATGACATTCGGCGGCTCAGCAACCTGCGCGCGCAGCACCTGACGCAGACCGGCGCCTTGCTGCGGAGCGAGAGCGGACGCCGCGGCAACATCCTGCTCACCGTCATCATCGGCGCCATCGTCATCGGCATCATCATCGTGGTGAGCACGGTGCGCGGCATCACGACGCCGCTCCAGTATCTGGTGTCGCACGCCCAGGCGATCAGCAATGGCCACCTGGACATCCGGACGTCCGCCGAGCTGCCGGGCGAGTTCCGCGACCTCGCGGACGCCATGAATGTCACCGCGGATTCGTTGGCCCGCCTCGCCGCGGGGGCCAATGCCACGGCCGAGGACGTCTCGACCTCCGCCCATGAACTGGCGTCCGCCGCGGAGCAGGTATCCATTGCGGCCACCCAGACGGCGACGGCGATGGGAGAGGTCACCGAGGGGGCCGAACTGCAGGTGTCGGAGCTGCGCCTGGTGGATGACGCACTCACGCACATCCGCGAACGCGCCAGCGCCGTGCGCGAAGGCGCCTCCCAGGTGAAGGGCCTCGCGAGCGAGATCGACCAGGCGGCGCGGGAGAAGCGCGCCGAGGTGGCGCGTTCCGTCGGCATCCTGCTCGAGGTGCGGCACTCGGTGGAGCGGGCGGCGCGGGAAGTCGTCGAGCTCAACACGACGGCCGAGTCGATCAACCGGTTCGTGGGTGTGGTAAGCCGCATCGCGGAACAGACCAACCTGCTCGCGCTCAACGCCGCCATCGAAGCGGCGCGCGCCGGCGCCGCGGGACGCGGATTCGCCGTGGTGGCCGACGAGGTGCGCAAACTGGCCGAACAGGCCCAGCAGGCCGCCGATGACATCGTGCAGCTGACGGCCGTCGTCACGTCCAAGGTGGGAAGCACCACCAAGGCCATGCAGGCGGGGGCGTCACAGGTGGGCGAGATCGAGAACCTCTCGCGCGACCTCGATGATTCGCTGGCCACGATCGTTCTTGCCGCCGAGCGCGCGCTGCAGGCTGCCAGCCTCGTCAGCGAGGCCGCCGGGGACAACCTCGCGGCCGTGCAGGGCGCGGCGGCGGGAATCACCCAGGCGGCGCGCACGGCCGAAGGGCACGCCGCGGCGGCGGAACAGGTGAGCGCCTCCACCGAGGAACAGAGCGCATCGAGCGAGGAAATGCAGTCGGCGGCGGCCACGCTGCTGGAGAGCGCCCTGCAGCTCAAGCGGATCGTCGCGGGACTTCGCGCCAAGGTGTAGGCCGGCGCCTGCGATGCCGACGGGCCTCCTCGTTTCGGGCGCCCCGCGGTTGCCTTAGCTTGCATCACGTGACCGATCCCTTCGTTCCCACAGTGCCCGCAGGCACCAAAGCCGTGTTGCTCCTGAGCGGCGGCCTCGACTCGGCGACGCTCCTGGCCTGGGCCACGCGCGCCGGCTATGCCGTGCACGCGCTGTCGTTCCGCTACGGACAGCGGCACCTGATGGAAATCGATCGCGCGCGCGCGCTGGCCGCGCAATGGCACGCCGCCGCGCATGTCGTCTGCGACTTCGATTTGCGGCAGTTCGGCGGATCGGCGCTCACCAGCGACGAGGCG
>CANNKR010000132.1 GCA_947504615.1 Gemmatimonadota bacterium
CACCTGCAGAAGATGATGTACGTGCACGTGCCGGCGGCGTGGGTCACGTTCATGGCCTTCGGCGTCGTGCTGGTGACCTCGGTGCTTTTCCTGTGGAAGGAAGATGAGCGCTACGACCTGATGGCCGCCTCGTCGGCCGAGGTGGGGTCGGTGTTCTGTGCGCTGACGCTCGTCCTCGGGATGCTCTGGGGGCGGCCCACGTGGGGGGTCTGGTGGTCGTGGGATGCCCGGCTCACCAGCACGCTCCTGCTCTTTTTGATTTTTGTGGGGTATCTCGCCCTGCGGTCGTTCGTCGAGGATCCGCAGCGGCGCGGCCAGTGGAGCGCGGCGGTGGGTATTCTGGGCGCGATCAACGTCCCGATCGTCTGGATGTCGGTGAAGTGGTGGCGCACGCTGCATCAACTGCAGTCGGATCCGCGGGCCATGACCCCGGCGTATGTGCGGGGGTTGATGCTGAATTTCCTGGCGTTTACGCTGCTGACGGTGTTCTTCATCCGGCGGCGATACGAAGCGGCCCGCTATGAGCGGGCGGCGGAACACGCGTCGCAGGCGGCGGCGTTGGGAGGAAACAATGAATAGTGCAGGGTGGGAGTACGTCGGGGTGTCATACGCCCTGACCTGGATTGTCATCTTCGGGATGCTCTCGCGCGTGCTCGGTGCCGTGCGGCGGGCCCGGTCAGAATACGAATCGGCAGTGAAGGGGGGGTACCAGTCATGAACAAGAAGAATCGCAAGTGGGGCGCCCTGGCCGCGGTGGGTGTGCTTGCCATCGCGTTTGCCTGGCTGATCTACGGTGGTCTCGACAACAACGTCGTCTACTTCCTGACGCCCAAGGAGCTCGCGGCCAAGGGCGAGAAGGGCTTCGACGTGCCGGTGCGCCTGGGCGGGCAGGTGAAGCCCGGGTCGGTGAAGTGGGACGACAAGGCGCTCGACCTGCAGTTCCGCGTGACCGATGGCACGGGCGAGATCGCCGTGCGCAGCAAGGGCGCGCCGCCGCAGATGTTCAAGGACGGCATGGGTGTGGTGGTCGAGGGGCGCTACGGGCGTGACGGTGTCTTCCAGAGCACCAGCCTGATGGTGAAGCACTCCAACGAGTACAAGGCGCCCGGCAAGGGCGAGAAGCCGCAGGAGATGTACAAAACTCTCATGAAGGGAACCGGCGCATGATCCGCCTCCTCGCGTCCAACGCGATTCTCGTCGGCCTGGTGATCTCCGTGCTGGGCGCGATCCTTCTGCCGGTGGCGGTGAATCGCGGCCGCCGGGATTGGATGATGCTGGGCTACGCCGCCGTCTACACGAACTTCGTCCTCGTCACGGTGGCCACGCTGGCCCTCGTCTGGGGACTGGCCTCGCACGACTTCAGCATTTCCTATGTGGCGCAGGTGGGCAGTCGCGCCACGCCGACCTTCTACGGGATCATTTCCCTGTGGGGCGCCCTCGAGGGCTCCATTGTGTTCTGGGCCTGGGTGCTGGGCATGTACGCGGCGGCGGTGGTCTGGTTCAACCGCAAGCGCGAGGGCAACCTGGTGCCGTACGCGGCCACCACGCTGCTGCTGGTCGTGCTCTTCTTCCACATCCTGCTGGTCGGTCCGGCCAATCCGTTCCACCTGGTGTCGCCCGTGCCGTTCGACGGCCCGGGGCCGAACCCGCTGCTGCAGAACCACATCCTCATGGCGGTGCATCCGCCGCTGCTGTATCTGGGCTACGTCGGCCTGACGGTGCCGTTCGCCTTCGCCATGGGCGCGATGCTCTCCGGCGAAGTGGCGAGCGATGACTGGATTCGCCTGACCCGCCGCTGGACGATCGTGGCGTGGGGCTTCCTGACGGCGGCGATCATTGCGGGCATGTGGTGGTCGTACGAAGTGCTCGGTTGGGGCGGCTACTGGGCCTGGGATCCCGTAGAAAACGCGTCGTTCATTCCGTGGCTGACGGCCACGGCGTACCTGCATTCGGTGATGGTGCAGGAGCGGCGCGGCATGCTGAAGCTGTGGAACCTCAACCTGATGGTCGGCACCTTCGTGCTGACGATTCTCGGCACGTTCCTGACGCGCTCGGGGATCATCTCGTCGGTGCACGCCTTCACGCAGGGGACCATCGGCTACTACTTCCTCGGCTTCATTGCCGTGGTGCTGCTGGCCACGCTGATCATGGTCGCCGGCAACAGCGACAAGCTGGGGTCGACGGGCACGCTTGATTCGGCGCTGTCGCGCGATGCGCTGTTCCTGATGAACAACCTGTTCCTCACCGTGTTCATGTTCACGGTGCTCATCGGCACGCTGTTCCCGCTGGTCGCCGAGCTGGTGCGCGGCGTCAAGGTGAGCGTGGGTGAGCCGTTCTTCAATCGCATGTCGATCCCGCTCATGGTGGGGTTGCTGTTCCTGATGGGCGTCGGGCCGGCGCTGCCGTGGAAGCGGTCGACGTGGCCCGAACTGCGGGCCAAGCTGATCCCCGGCGTCATCCTCGGGCTGCTGCTCGGGGCGTTCGGCATCTGGGCCGGCGCGCGCAACCCGTACTCGATCCTGGCGTTCACCTTCGCCGGCTTTGCGGCGGCGGTGAACATCGGCGAGTTCGTGAGTGGCGCCAATGCCCGCGTGCGGGCGCACGGGGAACTGTGGCCGGTGGCGCTCTCGCGCCTGATCAGCGGGAACCGCCGGCGCTATGGCGGCTACCTGTCGCACCTTGGCATCGTGCTGGTGGCCGTTGGCGTGTCCGCCTCGGCGACGTTCCGCACGGAGCGTGAGGCAACGCTGCAGCCGGGTGAGACGATCACGCTGGCCGGCAAGACGCTGCGCCTCAAGGGTGTCTGGGGGCGCGAGGAAAAGCAGCGCTCGGTGATCGGCGCGACCATGGAACTGCTCGAAGGCACCAAGGTGGTCGGCGTCGTGGAGCCGCGCATGAACTACTATCCCACCTCGGCGCAGCCGGTGCCGACGCCGGAAGTACGCACCACGTGGTCGGGTGACATTTACCTGAACCTGATGGCGTTCAAGCAGGACGGTTCGACGGCGACGGTGAAGGTGATCTGGGAGCCGTTGATCCCGTGGATCTGGTTTGGTGGCCTGGTCATCTGCCTGGGGGCGATCGTCGGGGTGCTCCCCGCGCGGAAACGCGTGAGCGCCGAGGCCGACGCGGATGGGGCGACGGTCGCTGCGGCGGGATCGGCGTCATGAACTGGAAGCGCGCCCTGATTGCGTCGGCCACGGCCGCCCCCGTCATCGGGCTGTTAGCCTGGGGGATGACGCGCGATCCGAACAATATTCTGTCTCCGCTCCCAGGGCGCGAGGCGCCGGCGTTCCAGTTGGCTGTCTTTGCGCCGGGGCAGGGCGAGTTGCAGCGCCCCATGGGCGACACGGTGCGGCTGGCCAGCCTGCGCGGCAAGGTGGTGGTGCTGAACTTCTGGGCGTCGTGGTGTCTGGCCTGTCGCGACGAGCATCAGGTGCTCTCCATCGTCGCGCAGTCCTACGCTGGCCAGCCGGTGCAGTTTCTCGGCGTGCTCTACAACGACGTGCCGGACAAGGGACGGGCGTGGATTGCGGAGATGGGCGGGCAATCGTATCCGTCGGTGGACGATCCCGGCGCACGGGCGGCCATCGATTATGGGCTGTACGGTGTCCCCGAGACGTTCTTTCTCGACGTGAACGGCAAGGTCGCGTACAAGCATACGGGGCCGGTGTCGGCGGGGGTGCTGCGGATCAAGATCGATTCGCTGATGGCGGCTGGTGCTGCCGCGCCGGCGAAGGGAGACAGCGTCACGGGAGACAGCGCCAAGGCCGTGAAGGCCGGGACGGGACGATGACTGGATATCGTGGTTTGGTGCGTGCGCTGCTCATCGGCACGGTGGCCACCTCGGTCGCTGCGGCTCAGGCGCCCGCGTTGCCGGCCGCTCCGGCGGGGGCGCCGCAGGACAGCGGCGCGTTGCGCGTGCAGGTGCAGGGAACGCTGAGCGAGGCGCAGAAGAACGACCCGAAGCTCGAGGAAATGACCAAGACGGTGGCGTCCGAGCTTCGCTGCCCGGTGTGCCAGGGGCTGTCGATCCAGGATTCGCCCTCGGAATTGTCCCAGCAGATGCGGACGGTGGTCAAGGAACAGCTGGCGTCGGGCAAGAGCGAACAGGAAGTGAAGGACTATTTCATTTCCAAGTACGGCGAGTGGATTCTGCTCGAGCCGCAGCCCCACGGCTTCAACCTGCTCATCTACGCGCTGCCGGTGCTGCTCGTGTTGGGCGGCGCTGGATTCATTGTCCTGCTGGTGAAGCGCTGGACAGCGGCGCCGGTGGCGATCGCGGCGTCCGGTGACGCGACCCGCACGAACGACGAGATTCCGGAGTAGCTTTTCAGGACCTCGGACGGAGGACAATAATGGATTCGCGACTGTTCCTGCGGCGCGCCCTCGTGGTGACGCTGACAATGTCGGTGGTGGGCGCGACGGCGTGCGTGAAAGAGCGGACGGGCGATGACAAGGTCCCGCTGCGTGGCGACTCGCCCGTACCGGGTGCGGCGGGCGGCGCGATGTCGGGCACAGCCGCTGGTCCCGAACCGGTCCTGAGCGTGGAGTCGCAGCAGGCGCTGGAGGCCGGCAACGCGGCGTTCCGCAGGAAGGACTATGCAGGTGCGCTGGCCGGCTACGAGAAGGCGGCCAAGTTGTCGCCGGAGCACGCCGCCCCCTGGATGGGTGTCTACATGGTGGCGCGCGCCCGCAACGACAGCAAGGCGATGGACGCCGCGCAGGCGGAACTCATCAAGCGCGATCCGGGCCCTCCGTTGGCCCCGGCGCCGGCGACCGGTCCGTCCAAGCCTTGATGCAGGCCACGCGACGCGTCCCGTGCGAATCGTGAGCCGGCGCCGAGCCGACGGTTGATGCTCGACCCCATCGAACTCCTCGCACGCGACGACAAGTGGTATCTGGGCGCCGGTGACGGCACGATCTTCGCTCCGACCTATCCGGTGTGGCTCGACACGCCGGGATTCTGGGACGAAGCCACGGTGTACCAATATGCCTTTGCTCCGCTCTTCACCATCACGGTGCTCAATGCCGCTGGTGAGGAGATCACGGCGCGCGCGACGTCGCGTCGCTGGACACCGGCCGACCTGACGGTCACCTACAAGCTGGGGTCCGGCATTACGGCGACCGAGGTGCGCACCGTGCACCCGGGTGGCGTCTTCGTCTCCGAGTGGCGATTTGCCTGCTTTGAGCCGACGCGTATCCACCTGGTGGCGTGGACGGCGCAGGATGGAGCGAGTGTGCCGCTGGGCGAGTCGACCTGGGCGAACGGCGCACTCCGGTTCCCGCGCGTGCTCAGCGACCGACGGGAGCAGCCGTTGCGCGTGCGCGCGGAACTGGCGTGCGTGGGCGACGCCACCAGTTGGGGCGCATGGCGCAGCGAGAAAAGCGCCGCTCAGCCCGTGTGGCGGTATACCCCCTTTGTGGAGAAGTGGCGCGCCGGCGCCCTGCCGGGCGAGGTGCGCGACGAGGGCATCAATCCGGACGGGATGTTCTACGCCGCCGTGCATCGTGCCGTGGACATCGAGTACCAGGGCGCATCAGCCGTCTTCGCCATGAAGATCACGGCCGACGATGAGGCGCTGCGCGTGCCCGACGCCACGCGGGCCGTGCGCCCCACGCATGGCACCATCGCCGGCGCGAGCCGCCGCCGCTGGCATGCGTGGTTCGAGCGCGTGCCACAACTCAGCTGCTCGGATCCGTACATCGAGACCTACTACTGGTACCGGTGGTATGGGTTGCACCTGAATGCCACCGCGGCGGGGCACGGCAACCATCGCTGGCCGTCGATGTGCGAGGGTCCCGGGTTCTTCCACCAGCCGATCTCCTACTCGGCGCAGTGCCACGCGCGCGAACTGCGGTGGCTGGACGATCCGGCCCATGCGCAGGGCGTGCTGCGCACCTTTTTCGGCAACCAGAAGGACGACGGCTCGCTGCACGGGCGCGTCTACGCCAATCACCTCACCGGCACCGATTACTATCACGCCGACTGGGGCGGCGCGCTGATGGCGCTCGACGCCGCCTGGCCCGACGACGCCTTCATCGCCGAACTCTATCCGGCCATGGCGCGCTTTGCCGAGTGGATGGTGCGCACGCGCGACGCGGACGGCACCGGGATGATCGACGTGGTGGACCAGTACGAGACGGGGCAGGAGTACATGAGCCGCTACCAGGCCGTGGATCCCGACGCCGATCGGTACGGCTGGGAGAACCGCCTGCGCTTCAAGGGGATCGACGTCACCGTCTATGCCTACGTGCTGTTCCGCACGCTCGAACGCTACGCGGAGCGCGGCGGCGGCAATGCCGCCCGCTGGAAGGCGCTCGCCACGCGGACGCGCGACGCCGTACGCGACGAGATGTGGGACGACGAGACGGGGATGTTCTCGGACGTGCATCCGGGCGCGAAGGGGCGCACGGGGGTGAAGGCCGCGGTCTGCTTCTATCCCTACTTCACCGACATCGTCGACGAGTCGCACGTGAAGGGGCTCAAGCGGTCGCTGCTCAACCCGAAATTGTTCTGGACCGACTTCCCGGTGCCTTCGTCGAGCCTCGACGATCCGCTGTTCAACGCCGAGGCGGAGTGGAAGGGGAAGCGGCACGCCTGCCCGTGGAACGGACGCACGTGGCCGATGACCAACAGTCACATGGTCGAAGCGCTCGCCGCGACGTCGCGGTTGGGGGCCCCGACGTTGCGCAAGCACACGGGCGGCCTCATCAAGCGCTTCGTGCGGATGATGTTTCACGACGGGGACCTGCGGCGACCGAACTGCTTTGAGCACTACAACCCGTTCACCGGGCACGCCGCCGAGTACCGTGGCATCGATGATTACCAGCACTCGTGGGTGGCCGACCTCATCCTGCAGTACGTCGCAGGGGTGCGGCCGCACGAGCGGGGCGTCACCATCGACCCGTTCCCGTGTGGCCTCGAGCAGTTGACGCTGTCCGGTGTGCGGGTGCGCGGGCGCACCATCGAGGTCCGCATCGTGGGGGATCGCTTTACGGTGATCAGCGGTGGCGACCGGTTCGAGTCGACGATCGGGGAAGCCGTGGAGTTGTCGTTCTAGCCGTGGGGCCTCGCGGCGGCGCCCGGTATTCGTTCGCCGGGTTTGCGCTCGCGTTGGCGCTCGGGTTGGCGCTCGCGCTGTCGGCCTGCGCCGCACGCGAGGAGCGCGTCACGCTGCGGGTCATGTCGGGACAGGACCCCGAGGCGCAGGCCATCGACGCGGTGGAGTTTCGCTCGTTTGAGGCGGCACACCCTGGCGTGACGATCGTCGATATGCCGGTGCCGACCGGTGCCGACTACCGGGAGACGGTGTTCGCGCGCATCGCGACCAGCGCACCGCCGGACCTGTTCCTGCTCGACGGGGCCGACGTGGCGGCCGTTGCTGCGCGCGGTGTGGTGCTCGACCTGCAGCCGTTCGTGGCGGGCGCGGGCGTGTCGCTCAGCCGGTTCTTCCCGCAGGTCATCGCGCCATTCCGCATGCGGGAGACGCTGCTGGCCTTTCCCCGGGGCTTTTCGCCGACGGTGTACTACTACAATCGCGACCTCTGGGACCGTGCCGGCCTGGCCGCGCCACGGAACGGGTGGACGCAGTCGGAGTTCCTCACCGCGGTGCGCGCGCTGACGCGCGACACCAACGGCGATGGCGTTGTGGACCAATGGGGGACGACGCTCGATCACCGGTTGGGCGCGTGGCAGGCTTGGATGTGGAGCGCCGGCGCCGACGTCCTGACGCCCGATGGGCTGCGCGCCACCGGCGCCGTGGACCAACCGGCGGCCGAAAGCACGCTGACCTTCCTGACGCAGCTGTCGGCACGCGGGTTCGTGCCGCCGCGCGCGGCGGGCAACGCGGCCGGCGAAGCGCCGGATGTCGCGCAGCGGATGTTCACCGCCGGGCGCCTGGGACTGCTTGGCGGAGGGCACGGCCTGTTGCCCGTCCTGCGTCGCACCACGGCGCCGGGGGGCGCGGGCATGCGCGTGGGTGTCGTGTCGGTGCCGCGTGCGCCGAGCCACGAAGTCCGCACGCCGCTGGACGCGACTGGCTGGGCCGTGCGGGGCAACACGCCGCATCGCCCGCTTGCCGTGGCACTCGCCGCGTGGATGGTGCGGACGTCCGCGCAACGTCGTCGGGCAGTGGCGGGGCTCGACGTTCCGGCGCTGTTCAGCGTGGCCTACGAAGCGGCCGCCCGGGACGCGTCGGGCCTCGAAATGGAGTTCCTCTGGCAGGTGCCATATGGCGCGATGCCGTGGGGGGCGCGGGTGGCGAGGTATCGCGAGGTCGAGACGGCGATGCGGACACTGATGGATCGCGTGGTCGATGAGCGCATCCCCGTGAAGGCGGCGGTGCGTGACGCGGCCAAGGCGGCGGACAGCGTGCTCGCGCGCTGAGCGCGCGGCCTGCCGACGACGCGGCGGCCCGGACGCCGGCGCGTCCGCGGGACGGCCAAATGTCCTCTGCGAATTCGGTCATCTTGTCACCTTCCGTACCGGGGGGTAGCTTCGCTTTCCAGCCTCAATCCCACCAGCGTGACCGTCCTTCCCAACCCCTCTGCAGTCCCCGCTAGTGCGCTCGACGCCCTGGCCGCCATCGTAGCCGAGTTCAACGCCAGTCGGCCGCTCGAAACGAGCATTGCGGTCGCCCTCGACACGTTGCGCCGGGGGCTGGACGCCAGCGAGTGCTCGCTCTGGCTGCACACGGCGGACGGACTGGTGCGCACCTGGGTAGCGGGCGATCCGCAGTCCACGGAGGCCGTCGTGGACGCGGCGTTGCTGGATAGTGCGGCATGGCCGCAGGTGCGCGCCGTGCGCGTGGTGGCCGGCGAGCGGCGGGTCGGCGCGCTGGTGCTGCGCCTTGCCCGTCCGCTGGAGCGCGAGGAATCGCTCCTCATCA
>CANNKR010000133.1 GCA_947504615.1 Gemmatimonadota bacterium
GGATAATGGTGAGCATCGCCTCGGCTTCCGACATCGTGAAGAACGGAAGGTTCTGTTCATCGCGGCCGGCGACTTCGGCGCTGCGGCGAATCTCCTCGTTGATCCCGCGCAGGATCTCCTCGAGCCCGCAGGCCAGATACCCGTCGTCGTTGATGTCGCCAATGAACTCGTCGGCCAGCACCGCCTCGCGCGGGGTCAGGTCGAGCAGCGCGAGCTGTCCGCGGAGATCGTCTTCGAGACCACCGCGCGAGACGGTGACCGGCTCGGCCCATTCGCGCTCGTCAACGTCCTCGCGCGGTCCCGACACGTCAAACCCGTTGAGGAGAATCTCGTCCCAGTCGGTCTCCTGTTGGCGCGGATCGTTGTCCGGGGTCGAGGTCACCGTGTCGAGCGGCACCTCGAACGCGTCGTTGTTCGACGGCGACTCTTCCTCGCTCTCGGCCTCGCCAGCCACCTCCTCGTCGTCCTCGACCAGGTCGAGGAACGGATTGATCTCCAGCTCCTGCTTCAGGTGCTGCTGGAGGTCGAGCAGGGGCATGGTGAGCATATCCATCGCCTGGTACAGGCGAGGATTGATCTTCATCTCCTGCCCCATCCGAAGGGACTGGCCTAGCCCGGTCTTCATGGCGAGGAAATCTCAGGTCCCGGTTCGCTCACAATGGGAACGTCAACCGGAAAATCAATCGGAAGATCGGCCGCTGGATTGACCGGCGCTTCGCTGGGAATCTCGGCCATCCCGTCCGCCGCCATATGCGCGTCGTCCGGGCCGTGCTCGCGACGGAACCGCTCGCGCAGGCGCGCCGTCAGCGTCGGCCCAAGGTAGATATCGGCCACGGTGTCGTCGAACACGAGATCGCGCACCGTGCCCGACACCTTCACTTGTCCGTCGAACATGATGTACGCACGGTCCACGATGTCGAGCGTCTGCTCGACGTTATGGTCCGAGATCAGCACGCCGATGCCGCGGTGGCGCAAGCTCGACACGATGCTCTGAATGTCGTGCACCGCGATGGGATCGACGCCGGCAAAGGGTTCGTCCAACATCATGAACTTGGGCTGCGTCACGAGCGCGCGCGTGATCTCCAGGCGCCGTCGCTCACCGCCGGACAGCTGGAACGCCTTGCTGGACCGCAGATGCTTGAGGCTCAGCTCGTCCAGCAGCGTCTCGAGGCGACGGGCGCGCTCCACCTTGCCAATGTCGAGTTCCTCGAGGATGGCCATGATGTTTTCCTCGACCGTCAACTTGCGGAAGATCGACGGCTCCTGCGACAGGTAGCCGATGCCGCGTCGCGCCCGCTGGTACATGGGCATCTTGGTGATGTCCAGACCATCGAGGAGCACGCGGCCCGACGCCGGTGGAATGAGCCCCGTGAGCATGTAGAAGCACGTGGTCTTCCCCGCCCCGTTGGGCCCGAGCAGTCCGACGATCTCGCCCTGATGCAGTTCGAGGGCGACGTTGTCGACGACGTTCCGCCGCCGATACGTCTTCACCAGACCCTCGGCGCGCAGCACGCTGCGCGCCGCGTCGCGCGGGACCGCGGCCGGCGACACGCGCGGGACTGCGTGCTCGCCCGTTTCGCGCAGCGCCGACGAAAACGCTGCGCGGTCGGCGCAGATGACCACCCAGAGATCCGGGGACAGCGCCACGCGACTGTCGGGGTCGTCCAGATCGCCGACGGTCACTGAACCCGAACTGACCAGCCGCGGGAGGGCCACTTTCGCCAGGTGGGTGCGCACCTCATCCAGGCTCAGCCGTCCCGACTCCCGTTCGACATCGCGCCCCTCGGCGCGCAGCGCCTGGAGGTAGTCATCGCGGTAGTGCACCGCCACGCTGTTGAAGACGGCACCCCCGGTGTCGTCGGCGGCGCCGATGATGGCGAGCAGGGCAAGGGCGGCCGAGCGATCACCGGCGGCAATGCGCTCGGCGAACTGGCTGGCCTGATCGCTGGTAGGCGTGGTCACGGCTTCTTGATTGGAGTTGATGCGGGGACCTGATTGGATGGCGACTTGGTGCCCGGCGTCTTCGTGGCCGGATTGACCGGCGCCGCCTTGCCGCCCTTGGACTTGGCTTCCTTGGCCCCATCGGCGCTGGAATCAGCCTTGGCTGTGTCCGGCGCCGAGAGTTCCAGGTAAACCCCGGAGGCCTGCTCGCGAACGGACACCGTGCCTACGGTCCGATCCGCGCCGAAGGCGACGGTAATGGCCTTGCCCTTCACGTAGTTCATGTTGGGTGCGGCCTTGACCCCCTGGGACGAGGCCACCTGGTAGAACGACGATGCCGAACCGGTGGCGAGGATGCTCTTGATCGTCGGCTTCGCCGCCGAGTCTCCGGCCGCTCGCGTACTGTCGAAGAGCGCGACGATCGTGTCGCCCTTCAGCCAGTCGTTTTCGCTGGACGTGAACTTGGTGCTGTCGGTACGACTGGTAGCCAGCGCGCGCCGCAGGGCGTGCAGTTCACGAATCAGCTGCCCCGGCATCAGCACGTCGATGGAATCGGCCTCGATATCGCGATCGGAGGTGTGCGCATGCGCGCCCGACCTGCCCCAGGCGTAGGCCCGCGACAACTGCTGGTCGACGAGTCGCAGGTCGATCGTGTCGGAGGCGAGGGTCACGTCCTCGCTGACCGCACGCGCAGAATCCGCGGAAAGGACGCGTTCCAGCTTGCGCTGCTTCGACCACAGATCGATGACCTTGCCCACCAGCGAGAACTTCGATTTTCCGAGGCCGTCGACGCGGGGCCTGCCGATGAGGCGGGCCCACTCGGTGCCCGAGTCCATGGTGGCGCTGTCCGAGGCCGACTTCAGGTCCGGGCGCGTGATGATGACGTTGCCCCCGGCGTACACGAGCGAGTCGCCGACGTTCACCATGTTGTCGGCCACCAGCTCCACCGTATCCTTTGTCCCCCCCCCTGCATCGGCTGGGCTCAGCCGCGTCACCGGCCGTCCGGTGGCCACGAGGCGCGAGAGCGGGCGCGAGCCGGGGATGGCGCGAAAATACTCGGCGCGAGGCCCGCGCATCCGCGTCCCCTTGTCCGTGGTGGTCACCACGTTGCCTTCGGCGACCAGCCGCTCCTCCACCTCGTAGTAGTAGATGCGGTCGGCGTCGAGCGTTACGCGCTTCTCCGTGTAGTGGGCGTTGCCGATGATCGTATAGGACTTGGTGTCGCCAATGGCCTCGAGGGAGTCGCCGGCGATGCGCTGGTCGGAGTTGGTGCACCGGCCGCGGACGCCGCGCCCATAGAAGCTGTTGTACTGCCCGCTCGACATCTTGATGGCGAGCGTGGTGGTGGAGTCGTAGTTGTGGAGCTCCAGGTTGCACGACTTCGCCGGCGCCGTCCGCTGTGCGGCCAGCATCCACGGGGCACTGATCCCGACGAGGACGAGCAGACGCCGCATCAGTTGCCGGGAAGCCGAAGCGAGCCGACCTTGCCGCGCGAGCCCTTCAGGATGCGGATGTTGTTCATGTCGGGGTCGCTGACGAACCCCACCCCGCTGGCTTCACGGCCGTCTTCGGTGAGCACGAACGGGCTGTCCGAGGCGATCTGGTTGACACGCTGATCGAACCGGATCTCCTCCGTGGTGAGCTTGCGGCCGTCTACCGTGGTGATGACGACATGGCCGCGGGCCTCCAGCACGCCGTCGCGCGTGAGATATCGCCCGCTGCGCGACGTCATCACGGCATCCTTGGATCCGCTGCTGTTGAAGAAGATCGCAAACACGTTGCGCATCTCCATCCGCGTGTTGTCGTCGTAGAACAACGAGGTGTCGCTGTTCACCTCGGCGCGCATCAGCCCGCGGTCGGTCACGAGCGTCCGGGAGCCGAAGACCACCTGGTCGGCAGCCGGGTCGATGCCCTTTGCCGCGGCGCCGGTCTTGGGCGTTGGCACCTTCTTGCACGCGCCGACGGCGATTGCAAGCGCACCGAGCAAAATAGCCGACTTCCGCATCACGCCGCCCCCGCCCGCATCAAGTCGTGGAGATGCACCACGCCGACGATGGCGCCGGCGTCATCCAGCACCGGCATCGCCATGATGCCGTGTTGTTCCATGCGGAACACCACGGCGCTCCCCAGCTCATTGGCGCGTGCCGTCTTGGGGGCGCGCACCATCACGCTGTCCACGCGCACCGGGAAGACGTCCCGCTCGCGCTCCATCAATCGCGTGAGGTCGCCGGTGGTGAGCAATCCGGCCAGCCGGCCGTCCGCACCAGCCACCAGCACGATCCCCCGGCGCTCGGCCAGCAGCACCACGGCTTCGCGCATCGTGGCGGCCTCGCCCACAATGGGAAGCGACGTCGACACCATGACATCGCTCACCTTCGTCAACAGTTTGCGCCCCAACGAGCCGCCGGGATGCAGTCGCGCGAAATCTTCACGACGGAACCCCTTCACCTCGAGTAACGCCACTGCCAGCGCATCGCCGAGTGCCAGCGTGACCGTGGTGCTGGTGGTCGGCGCGAGGTCGTGCGGGCAGGCCTCTTCAGCCACCGTCGCGTCGAGCGCCACGTCGGCCGATCGCGCCAGCGTGGAATCGATCTCTCCCGCGATGGCGACTACGCCTACCCCCAGGCGCTTGAGCTGTTCCAGCAGGGGGAGCAGTTCTTCGGTCTCGCCGCTCTTGGAGATCAGAATGGCCACATCGTGGGCCCCGACGATCCCCAAGTCACCGTGCACGCTCTCGGTGGGGTGCAGGAAGGTGGCCGGCGTGCCCGTGGAGGTCAGCGTGGCGGCGATCTTGCGGCCAATCAGCCCCGACTTGCCGATGCCGGCCACGATCACGCGTCCGGTGGCTGTGGCAATGAGTTCCACCGCCCGGGCAAACTCAGGGCCTACCAGCGCCGCGGTGTGCCCAAGGGCCGCCTGTTCCATGGCGATCACGCGGCGTCCGCGCTCGACGATTTCAGCAGGCGTCATCATTTGCTCCCCTCCGAACGGCTCAGCACGTAGCGCTCCACGAGGGCATCCCACTCGCCGCGCGCGCGCAGCAGGAGTTCACAGAACTCGCGCACCGCCCCCGCTCCGCCCGTGCGCGTCAGCTGGAGCGCCCCGGTGTTCTGGGCGTCCACGGTCGCGTTTCCGACGACCACTGGCAGCCCGACCTCACGCAACACGCCAACATCGGGGAGGTCGTCGCCGATGAAGGCGACCTCATCCAGGCTGATGTCGAGGCGTTGGCAGATCTTTCGCAACGCGGGGAGCTTGCGCGCCTGCTCGTCCTGCACGAGCTCGTCCACCTTCAGCTCGGCCGCGCGCAGCGCCACGCTCTCCGACACGCGCCCAGTGATGATGCCCACCTTGATGCCCGCCCACCGCAACAGCAGGATGCCCAGGCCGTCCTGGATGTCGTACTTCTTGAACTCCAGGCGTCGGCCGTCGACGTCGCCCAGGAAGATGCCGCCGTCCGTGAGCACGCCGTCGACGTCGAGCACCACGAACTTCACGCGCTTCGCGGCGGCCTCGTCAAGGACGATGATGGGCGCACGGGGCGGAGCGTCGTTCACGAGCGTCCCCGCGCGGCGGCCCAGACGTCGATGGCCCGCTGCACCAGCTCATCCAATTGGTCGAGCGGAATCATGTTCGGCCCGTCGCTCGGCGCATGGTCGGGATCCGGGTGCGTCTCAAGGAACAGTCCATCGGCGCCGGCCGCACAGGCGGCCAGCGTCAGGTGCGGGATCATGGCCCGGACACCGCCGGACGCTCCGCCTTCGCCACGGCCCGGTTGCTGCACGGAATGGGTGCCGTCGAAGATCACCGGGCAACCGCAGGCCTCCTTCATGCGCGGAATGGCGCGCATGTCGACCACGAGGTCCCCGTACCCGAAGAACGACCCGCGCTCCGTCACGGCGACATGGGTCATGCCCGGCCCGACCGCGCCCACCGGATTGACGCTGCGCACCTTGTCTACCGCGCCGCGCATTCCCTCGGGATGCAGGAACTGTCCCTTCTTGATGTTCACCGGTTTGCCCGTGGCGCCAGCGGCCTCGAGCAGGTCGGTCTGCCGGCAGAGAAAGGCCGGGATCTGCAGCGCATCCACCACCAGCGCGGCGGTAGCGCAATGCTCGGGGAGATGCACGTCCGTGATGATCGGCAACCCCGTGGCCGCACGCACCCGATCGAGCGCGGCAAGGCCCTCTTCCATTCCCGGTCCCCGGGCGGCCCCGGCATTCGACCGGTTGGCCTTGTCGAAGCTGGCCTTGTAGATGATGCCCCCCGGCACGCGCTCGGCCAGACGTGCCAGATGCTCGCCCACCCGGAGCATCACGTCGTCCGACTCGACGACGCAGGGGCCGGCGATCAGGAACAGCTGGTCATGCGGGAACGAGGCGGGCATCGGTCAGGTGGCCTTGGCAAGCGATGGCGTCGCGGCGGCAACGGGGGCCGACGAGCGCAGGTCGCGATGGCGAACGGCGGCGGCGATGAAGCTGGCGAACAGCGGATGCGGACGCGTGGGGCGCGACTTCAGTTCCGGATGGAACTGGCACGCGACGAAGTACGGATGCTCGGGCAGTTCCACCATCTCCACCAGCGATCCGTCCGGCGACAATCCGGATAGCCGCATCCCCTTCTCGACAAAGAGATCGCGGAACTGGTTGCTGACCTCGTAACGATGCCGGTGCCGCTCGCTGATCTCCGGAACGCCGTAGATGTCGGCGGCACGCGACCCCTTCGCGAGACGGCAGGCGTACGCGCCCAACCGCATGGTGCCGCCCATGTCCTTCACGTTGGTCTGGCTGTCCATCAGCGCGATCACGGGATGCGAACATTCCGGGGCGAACTCGCTCGAGTTCGAGTCATCCAGGCCGCACACGTCACGCGCGAACTCGATGATCGCGGCCTGCATGCCGAGACAAATGCCGAAGAACGGCGTCCCCGTCTCGCGGGCACCCCGAATCGCCTCCACCATCCCCTCGACTCCGCGCACGCCGAAGCCGCCGGGCACCAGCAGCCCGTCGTAGCTGGCGAGCATGCGGCGCGCCGCGTCGGCGTCGGTGAACAGGTCCGACGACGTCCACGCGATTTCCACGCCCACGCTGTTGCCGATGCCGCCGTGCAAGAGCGCTTCCTGTACGCTCTTGTAGCTGTCGGCATAGTCCGTGTACTTGCCCACCACGGCAATCCGAACGCGCGACGCGGGCTCGGAGATCTTCTGGACCATTGCCCGCCACGCCGATATGTCGGCTGGCTTGGTCTCGAGGCCCAGCTTGCGGCAGACCAGCTGGTCCAGGCCCTGCTCCGAAAACGTCAGCGGAATCTGGTAGATGGTCGGCACATCCCGGCTCTCGATCACCGCCCCGAACTCCACGTTGCAGAACAGCGAGATCTTGCGCTTGGTATCCTCGCTCAGCGGGCGCTCCGTGCGGCAGATCAGCACGTCGGGCTGGATGCCGAGTTCCATGAGCTCGCGTACCGAGTGCTGCGTCGGCTTGGTCTTGACCTCGCCCGCGGCGGCGATGAACGGCACCAAGGTCAGGTGGATGAACAGCGCGTTCTCGCGTCCCACGTCATGCCGGAACTGGCGGATGGCTTCCAGGAACGGCTGCGACTCGATGTCACCCACGGTGCCGCCGATCTCCACCAGCACCACGTCATTCTCGGCCGACAGGCGGCGGATGGCGGCCTTGATCTCGTCCGTGATATGGGGGATCACCTGGACCGTGGAGCCCAGATACTCGCCGCGGCGTTCCTTGGTGATCACGTTCAGGTAGATGCGTCCCGTCGTGACGTTGTTCATCTGGCTGAGCGGGCGGTCGATGAACCGCTCGTAATGCCCGAGGTCGAGGTCGGTCTCGGCGCCGTCGTCGGTGACGAACACCTCGCCGTGCTGGAACGGCGACATTGTGCCCGGATCGACGTTCAGGTATGGATCGAACTTCATCATCGTCACGCGCAGGCCGCGCTCGACGAGCAGCCGGCCGAGCGAGGCGGCGGCGATGCCCTTCCCAAGCGACGACACGACGCCGCCGGTGACGAAGATGTACTTCGTGGTGGGGGAGTTCGGGGGATTCATCGGGCGGTCCCAGCGGTGGTCAGTTCCCAGTGTGCGTTGGCGCGCACCAGGTCGTCCTCGGTATTCACTTCACCCCACGACGGCGCTTCCACGATCGCCACGCCCATCGCCAGGCCGGCGGCGAGGGCACGGAGCTGTTCGAGCTTCTCCACCAGTTCAAGCGGGTGCGGCGGCAACGCCACCCAGCGGGCCAGCGCCGCGCGCCGCGCGGCGTAGATCCCCATGTGCTGCAGCACGAGGGCGTCACGCTCGGCGTGATCGGCCTCGTCACGAAGGAACGGGATGGGCGCGCGCGAGAAATAGAGTGCCCGCCCATCGTCCGCCCGCACCACTTTGACGCAGTTCGGGTCGTCCATGATCCCGGGGCCGCGGCGTCCGGCCGCGGTTCCGAGGTCAAACCCGTGATCCCGCACCATGGCGATGGCGCCGGCCATTGCGTCACCGCGCATGAAGGGCTCGTCGCCCTGCACGTTCACCACGACGTCGAACGCGGCGAACTCGGGGCGACGGGCGACCTCTGCCACCCGGTCGGTGCCGGAGGGATGGTCCGGCGACGTCAGCACGCCTTCGGCGCCGTGCGCCGCGAGGACCTCGAGCACCTCGTCAGACTCGGTCGCAACCACGACCCGTTCCGCCAGGCCGAGGTCACGCACCCGCTCCCAGACGCGGACCACGAGTGGGGCGCCCCCAAGGGAGCGCAGCGGTTTCCGCGGAAGCCGCGTGGCACCCAGGCGGGCGGGAATTACGGCCAAAGTGCTCACAGGCACTGCCTAGGGCATGGTGTCGCTGTTGCAAGTTCCACGCCACGCAATATATGGGCGGGGCTGGATAATGCGATAGGAAGGCCTGAA
>CANNKR010000134.1 GCA_947504615.1 Gemmatimonadota bacterium
CTCGCCGTCATCGGCTCAGCCAGCCCGCTCATCGGTCTGTTGGGCACCGTGCTTGGCGTCATTTCGTCATTCCTCGGCATTGCGACCAAGGGGTCCGGCAACCTCGCCGCGATTGCGCCCGGCGTCGCCGAGGCGCTAATCGCCACGGCCGCCGCGCTCGCCGTCGCCATTCCTGCGGTCTTTGCGTACAACATCTTCGCCGCGCGGCTGAACCGCTTCGATGGGGAACTCGAGGGCTTTGGCTCCGAGGTGATCGCCCTGATGGCGCGTGAGGGGCGCGTCTAGCGTGCGCCGCCGCACGCACGGGGAACGGACGCCGCTGAACGCGGACATCAATGTCGTGTCGCTGATCGACGTGATGATGCTGCTGCTCGTCATCTTCATGATGACCGCACCGCTGATGCAGGGCGGGGTGGACGTCTCGCTCCCCAAGACGGAGGCGCGTTCCCTCGAGCCCAAGAGCGGGCTGGTGGTGAGCATCACGGCCAGCGGGCGCGTGTATGCCGACGAGACGGCCATGTCGCTGTCCGAGTTCAAGGCTTCGTTCAAGGCGCTGTCATCCCGGGCTGGCAAGGATGGCGTGTATGTGCGCGCCGACCAGGGCGCGCCGTACGGCATCGTGGCCCAGGTGCTCAGCACGATCCAGAAGGCCGGCATCGTGAACGTCGGGCTGGTGACCGAGCCGGAGACGGTGCAGCCGTGATCCACGCCCGGGCGCGCTCGACGAATCTCGCCGCGCCACTTGTTGCCTCGGCCGTACTGCACGTGATGTTCGCCGTGACGATATTCGTGGCGTCGCGAGCCGGGGGTGGAGGCGTCGCGCTCCCCCCGATGTACAAGGTCGAGCTCATTGCCGCTCCGCCGGGGGCGCCCGCCGTGGGCGTGGTGACCAACGAGCCGCTCCCGGCGAATGCGCCCAAAGCCAACCCCGCCAAGGCCGCGCCGAAGTCGGTGGAGAAGGCAATTCCGATCAAGGCGTCCAAGCTGAAGCCGGCGCCGACCAAGGCGTCCGTCAAGGCGACGCCGACCCCCACCACCAAGGCCGCGGCGAACGTGCCGCGCGCCGGTGGCGGCGCGGACGGCGGCCCGGGCACCGACGTCGCCAACATCCGCACGGAAGGGATCGACTTCCCGTTTCCGGGGTACCTGCAGAACATCGTCCGGCAGGTGCGGCTGAACTTTTCTCCGAGCGACAAGTCGTTGCGGACCGCGGAGGTCTTCTTCCTGATTCGGCGCGATGGATCGTTGAGCGGCTTCCGCTTCCTGCAGCGCAGCGGTTCGTACTCGTTCGATCTCGAATGCCAGGGTGCCGTCGAGGCCGCGTCTGCGGCGAAGGCCTGGGGCCCACTCCCCACGGGGTTCATGGATGACGTGCTCCCCGTGATCTTCCGCTTTGACCCGAAAACCCTGCGGTGATGATTCGATCTGCCAGAGCGCTTGCCGTGCTGTCCCTCGTCGCCCTGCGTCTGGGAGCACAGGATACCCTGCCCACGGGCGTGCGGATCGGCATCACGTACGATCAGGTGTCGCGCATCGGGGTCTTCGTCACCGCGGTTGGCGGCCCGGCCGGCGATTCCGTGCGCGCGATGCTCAGTCGCGACCTCGATTTCGGGGACCGCGTCACGGTGCTGAGCGCCGAGGCGGGGCCGCCGCCGTCGGGTTCGCTCAACTACGATCTGTACGCCAGGCTGTCAGCGCGCGCCATCGTGCAGGCGTCCGTGACCCCGCAGGGGTCGTTGCACGTGGCGGTGCACGATGTCGTGGCCCGGCGCGTGATGAACGTGGGCGATTTCGCGTTCGGGAATGCGGCGCCGCTGTCGGCCGGATGGCGCATGGCCGTGCACCGGGCCAGCGACGAAATCGAGCGCTGGGTGACCGGGACGCGGGGCGTGGCGGCGACACGCATTGCCTTCGTGCGCGACCAGCGCCTGTGGATCGTGGACTCCGACGGGGCCAACTTGCAGACCGCGGGCGTCGGCGGAGTGGCCCTCTCCCCGGCGTGGCACCCCACCGGGCGGTACCTCGCCTATGCCCAGATGGCCGACGACGGCACTCATATCGCCGTGCGGGATCTCACGAACGGGCAGTCGCGGCGAATCCCGGACCAGGGGGGGACCAACATCACGCCCGCCTTCTCTCCCGACGGCAGTACCCTCGTCTTTTCAGCGGGCGACGACGGCACGGATCTGTTCGCCGTGTCGCCGTTCGGCGGCGATGCCCCGCGGCGGGTGACCGTGGGGCGAGGGAGTCCCACCTCCTCCCCGACCTTCAGTCCCGACGGCCGCAAGATTGCGTTCATCTCCGGTCGACTCGGTCACCCTGAGGTGTATATTACCGATGCCGATGGAACGAACGCGGAGTTGCTGACCGCGGCGCCCAGCGGCGACCAGCCGTACCGGTCGAGTCCCGACTGGTCCCCTGACGGCCGGAGCGTGGCGTTCACGTCGCAGGAAGGCGCGAACTTGCAGGTGATGGTCATCAACGTGCGGGATCGCCGGATCCGCCAGCTCACTGGCGACGCACGAAACGAGGATCCGTCGTGGGCACCGGATGGACGGCATGTGGTGTTCACGTCGACACGGTCGGGCGCCAAGCAGCTCTGGGTGCTCGACACGGAATCAGGGCGTACGCGGCAGTTGACGCGTGGCGCCGGCACCACGCGGATGGCCGCGTGGTCACCACGGATGGAACAACCGTAGTCGCACCCGATCGACCCCCACTGGAGATTTTGCCATGCACGCTCGCATCCGCTCGTTCGCCCTCGTGGCCCTCGCGCTGTCGGCTGTCACCGTCACCGCCTGCAAGAAAAAGCCGGTCGTGGCCCCGGTGCCGGCACCGGTGGTCAAGCCGTTCAACAAGGATTCCGCGGACGCGGCCGAAGCCGCCAAGCGCGCTGCGGCAGACGCCGCCGCGAAGGCCGCCGCCGACAAGGCCGCCGCTGAAGCCACGGCCAAGGCCGCTGCCGCCGTGGCCGCCGCCCGCGCCGCCTTTGTGACGCCGGTCTACTTCGACTACGACATGGCCGCCATTCGCGACGACCAGAAGGCGACGCTCGAGGCCAAGCTGCCGCTCTTCGAGGCCAACCCGGACATGCGCATCCGCGTCTCGGGGCACACCGACAATCGCGGATCCGACGAGTACAACCTGGCGCTGGGTCAGCGTCGCGCCGCCGAGGTCAAGCGCTATCTCGTGGCCCGCGGCATCGCCGAGTCGCGCATCGACGTCGTCAGCTTCGGCGAAGAGCGTCCCGCGGTCGCGCAGGACAACGAGGACGCGTGGGGCAAGAACCGTCGTGACGAGTTCGAGATCACGGCCGGTGGCAATCCGTTGAAGCTGCCGAACAAGTGACCACGCGTTTCGTTCGTTTGTTGATCGCTCCGGCCGTCGTGCTGACGGCCGGGGCGTGCTTTGCCACGCGCGGTGACGTGCGGGTGCTGCAAAGCGACATCGGCACGCTCCAGGCGGCCGCTGCGCGCGCGGCGCGCGCGGACACCCAGCAGTCCGTGCAACTGCGCCAGATCGTGCAGGCCCTCGGCGCCGTGTCCGATTCGCTGCGCATCGCGACGTCCACGCTGCAGCGGTTTCAGGGCGATGTCTCGATGTCGATGCACGGCGTCGAACAGCAGTTGCTGACGATTCAGGAACTGACGGGGCAGAGTCGCAAGCAGGTGGATGCCCTGCGCGCGCAGATCGAGGCGCGTGCCAGTGACGCGCCGGCGGCGCCGGCGGCGGCTGTGGTTCCCTCTGGAGTTCCGACCACCGGGGCTGCGCCCGCGGCGGCGACGCCGCAGGGCGCACCGGCGCCTGGTCCGTACCAGCTGCTCGAACTCGGCCGCGGCCAACTGGCCAAGGGCGCGACCTCGGCGGCGCGGGCGGCGTTCAGCGACCTGCTGGCGCAGTATCCGACCTCGGAGCTCGCGCCCGAGTCGCAGTATTGGATCGCCGAGTCGTTCGCGTCGGCGGGCAGCGCCGTGGAAGCCGATTCCGTGTACGCGCTGGTCGCCGAGAAGTACCCGGCGTCCGATCGCGCGCCCACCGCCATTTACAAGCGGGCGCTGGCGCTCAAGGTGGCCGGGCAGACGCGGCAGGCGCGTGTGCTCCTGCAGCAGGTGCTCGACAAGTACCCCAAGTCGGACGCCGCCGTGGTGGCGGCCTCTCTGCTGCGGGACCTGAAGTAACGGCCGGGGGCTGGACGTGGCGGCGAAGGAACGTGAAGAGCCCTCGGAGATGCCGTTCCTCGATCACCTCGAGGAACTGCGCTTCCGCTTGTTCTGGATTGGCGGCGCGCTGCTGGTGGCGTTCGCGCTGGCGTTCACGCTCGTCAGCAACTTCGACGTCATCGGTCTTCTGGCGCTGCCGGCGAAGGACTTCCTGCACGGCGGAAAGCTCATCTACACGCATCCGGCGGATCCCTTCACGATCCTGATGCAGGTGTCCTTCGGCCTTGGGCTCGTGCTGGCGAGCCCGGTGATCGGCTACCAGGTGTGGTCGTTCCTTTCGCCGGCACTGCATCCGCACGAAAAGCGGGTCGTGATCCCGGTGATCCTTGGCGCCGTGCTGCTGTTCCTGTCCGGCTGCGCGATGTCGGTGGCCTGGGTGCTGCCCGTGACGCTCAAGCTGTTGGGCGGCATTTCGTCGGGTTCACTCGAACAGATGATCTCGGCGTCCGAGTACTTCTCGTTTGCGGTCACGCTGACGCTCGCGTTTGGTGCGGTCTTCGAGCTTCCCATCCTGATCCTGGCGCTCACGGCGCTTGGGCTCGTCACGCCGCGCACGCTGGTCAAGTTTCGCCGGCACTCGTTCGTCGGGATGCTCATCCTGTCGGCCGTCATCACGCCGGGCGACCTGATCATCTCGACGGGGATGCTCTTCATCCCGTTGTACGGGTTGTACGAGTTGAGCATCATCCTGTCGTGGTTCGTGTACCGTGCCAAACAGAAGAAGGCGCGACGCGAGGAGGAGGCGGAGCGCATCGCGGCCGCCTCGCGCCCCTGATGCGTGAGGTGGCCCGGCGCCTGATCGCCGTGCTGGTTCTGCTCGGCCTCGGGGCGGGTGCCGGCCGCGCACAGATCACCGGTGGCCGTCCGAAAAGCGTGCGCCAGGTGGCCACGCCACCCAAGGCGGTGCGCCCCGGCGCCGACAGCGTCGTCAAGAAGGACACCGCGCTCGTGCATTGGGTGCCGCCCGACTCGATGGCCGCGGCGCTGATGGCGCGTCCGGGCTACCAGGTGCTGCGCTATCAGGCCGAGTTCGTCACGTTCGGCGCGGCCGACCGCACCATCACGCTGATCGGCACCAAGGCGGAACGTGCCGTCGTCGAGCGCGAGGTGACGCTGCTGGTGGCCGACACCATCCAGTACAGTGACTCCACCAAAAAGGCCCTGTCGCGGGGCTCGGCGATCGTCATTCGCGAGAAGGGCCGCGATGACATGAACGCCAGCGGCCAACTGGCCTACGACGTCACGCAGAAACAGGGCACCGCCACCAACATCCGCACGGTGGAAAACAGCGGCGAGCGCTGGGTGGTCACGGCCCACGTCGGGGGATTCTCGGGCGACTCCACCGAGGGGGGCGCGACGTACGGCCGGGTCGGCACGATCACGAGCTGTGAGGACTCGCTGCCGCATTACCATTTCCAGTCGAAGGAAATCAAGTACATCAACAAGCACATGATGGTGGCGCGGCCGGCCATCCTCTATCTGCAGGGCGTCCCGGTGTTCTGGCTCCCGTTCGTCTTCCAGGACGTGCGCTCCGGGCGGCGCAGCGGCATCCTGACGCCGCGCTTTGGCTTCGCCGAACTCGTGCGCAACAGTCCGACGTATCGACGGAACCTCGAGGACCTGGGCTACTACTTCGCGCTCAACGACTACGTGGACGTCGCCGTCTCCATGGACTGGCGCTCGTCGGCGCGGGCGACGGTGAACGACCCCGGGTGGCTGCGCCTCAACTCGCAGATCCGGTATCGCTGGCTCAACCGGTTCGTATCCGGCGGGTTCGCGGTGTCCCAGCACACGCTCAGCACGGGGACGTCCAACACGCAGTTGTCGTGGAACCATACCCAGGAGTTTTCGTCCACGTCGCGCCTGACGGCCAACATGAACTACGTCACCAGCACCACGGTGCAGCGGCAGACGGCGCTCAACCCGATGACGGCGCTCGCGACCATCGCGTCGCAGCTCAACTATTCGCGGGCCATGGGCCCGTTCGCGCTGTCGATCGGCGGCGCGCGCCGGCAGTACCCCGGGCGTGCGCAGGTCGACCAGGACTTTCCCAGCATCAACGTCTCGTCCAAGGCGATCCGCATCGGACGCTTCGTCGACTGGACTCCCACGTTCAACCTGGCCACCGCCCGAAGTTCGCATCTCGATGCACAGGGCGACTTCAAGTACCGGTATTACGAACTCAACGGCGTCCTCGACTCGGCGCGCACGGACCGGGCCACGCAGACCACATCGGCCGGCTTCAACTCCCCGTTCAAGATCGGGTCGTTCAACCTGCCGCTGAGTTTCTCCTTCAGCGACCGGATGAACGATTTTCCCGAAGTGCGCCTGATCGTCAATCCCAGCGACACGAGCCGCCGCGAGACGCGCGTCTACTCCCGGACGTACCTGACATCGCTCGACTGGCGAACGGCCATCGCGCTCCCGACCTTCTTCCACGGCACGTGGAACCTGTCGCCGAGCGTGTCGATCGAGAACGTCGACCCCTCGGGCTTCTGGGTCCGGAGCGAGCGCACGGGCAGCAACTTCGTGTCGCAGACCAAGCGCTTGTCGTGGGGGGCCGGCGTGTCGCCGACCTTCTTCGCGCTGACGCGATGGGGCATTGGACCGGTGGCCCGCTTCCGTCATTCCATCACGCCCACGCTGTCGTGGTCATTCTCCCCCAAGTCGAAGGTGAGCGACGAGTTCCTGTTCGCACTGGGCAAGACGCGCGCCGACTACCTCGGGGCGCTGGCCCAGAATCGCCTGACGCTCGGCCTCAGCCAGTCGTTCGAGGCCAAGTTGCGCAAGAGCGCGTCGGATACGTCGTCCCGCGATGAGGGCAAGAAGATCAAGGTCCTGTCGCTCAACATGTCGCCGCTGATGTACGACTTCGAGCGCGCCAAGAAGACGGGGGGGAGCGGCTTCGCCACCGACCGCATGAACTTCAGTGTGAACTCGGCTCTGCTGCCGGGGCTGTCGTTTGACGTCGGTTATTCGTTGTTTGAGGGTTCCGTGCTCAGCGACACGGCCAAGTTCAGCCCGTTCCGGGAAACCGTCTCGGCGTCTGTGCAACTCAACCGGGAGACCGCGTTCATTCGCTGGATCGCGCGGTTGCTCGGCGGCGAGCCGGCGGATGACCTCAAGTCCACGGAGCCGGCGATGCAGGGGCAGTCGGTGGGTCCGGCCATTCCCGGCACGCAGCAGGTGGCCGGCACCGGCATGCGCCAGCAGATGGTGACGGTCCCCGTGGGGCGCGGCTTTGACGCATCGATCAGCCTCAGCGCCAACCGCCAGCGGCCGCCGGGAGGCGACGGACGGGTGGTGCAGTACGACCCCACCATCCAGTGCGAACCGCTGAAGACGAATGCCATCCAGTACGACGTCTGCGTCCGCAATGCGCTCGCCGCACCGCCGGTGGATTACACGCAGTTCTCCAGTACCACGGCGGGCGGGTCGTTCTTTCGTATCCCGCCGCAGACCAGCATCAACTGGCGCACCAGCTTCGATCTCACGCCCCAGTGGTCGGCGTCGTGGAGCACGAGCTACGATGCCGTGCGCAAGGAGTTCGCCAGTCACCAGGTGACGCTCCAGCGCGACCTGCACGACTGGCGCGCGATGTTCGGCTTTACCCAGGCCCCGAACGGCAACTTCGCTTTTACGTTCTACGTGGCCCTCAAGGCCGAACCCGACCTGAAGTTCAACTACGATCGCACCAGCTATCGTCAGTCCCTGTTACCCCCGCCATGACCATTCCCACGTTGCTTGAAATCGACGGCTGTTCGCTCGCCCTCAGCGATGTCCACGCGGTGGCCGTCGGGCGTCGCCCCGTCGCGGTCGGAGCGGCCGCGCGCACGCGGATGCTGGCCACCCGCGCCGTGGTCGCCGACATCGTCGCGCGCGACGCGGTGGTCTACGGCGTCACCACCGGCTTCGGCAAGCTTTCGAACATCGCCATTCCGCCCGACAAGCTGGCGCAGTTGCAGCTGAACCTGGTGCGCAGCCACGCGGCTGGCGTCGGGCCCGAACTGCCGGAGCGCGAGGTGCGCGCGATGATGCTGCTCCGCGCCAATGTCATTGCCAAGGGGTTCTCCGGTGCGCGTCCCGACCTGCCCGAACTCATCTGCGCCATGCTCAACGCGGGCGTCTGGCCGGTGGTCCCGGAGCAGGGGTCAGTGGGCGCGAGTGGAGACCTGGCGCCGCTCTCGGCGCTTGCCCTCACGCTGATCGGCGAGGGCGAGCTGAACACTCCCGACGGGCGCCGGATGAGTGGGGCCGCGGCGCTGGCGGCGTACGGGCTCCAGCCCGTCACGCTTGGGCCGAAGGAGGGGATCACGCTCATCAACGGGACGCAGACGCACACCGGTATTGCCGCCCTCGCGGTGGCCGACGCCAGGGCGCTGTGGGAGACCGCGCACACGGCGGGCGCGATGTCGCTCGAAGCGCTGCTCGGTACGCCCGTGGCCTTCGACGCGCGCATCCACGATGCGCGCGGGCAGGATGGGCAGGCGGTGAGCGCGGCGCGCCTGCGCACCCTGCTGGAGGGGAGCGGCCTTCGTGAGTCGCACCGCGACAACGACCCGCGGGTGCAGGATGCCTACGCGCTGCGGTGCATGCCGCAGGTGCACGGTCC
>CANNKR010000135.1 GCA_947504615.1 Gemmatimonadota bacterium
GGGATCGAGTCGTTCAACACGGAGACCGGAGGCAACGGAGGGCCACGGAGGACAACGTTCAAAGGGGCTCGGCAGACTGTACTGTCCGCCGAGCCCCTCAAACGCTGTTGTCGTACTCCGCGGCCCTCCGCGCGCCTCCGGTCTCCGTGTTGAAGAAACCGGAACGGTGACGTTACCGCTTGGCAGTCAGCCCGTAGATCGCGCCACCCGGATACTGCGCTGACTCGCCCAGTTCCTCTTCGATGCGCATCAACTGGTTGTACTTGGCGACACGATCCGTGCGGCTCGCCGAGCCGGTCTTGATCTGCCCCGCATTGGTGGCGACCGCGAGGTCGGCCAGGAAGGTGTCTTCGGTTTCGCCTGACCGGTGCGAGATGATGCTCTGGTAGCCGTTGCGGCGCGCGAGCTCGATGGTCTCGAGCGTCTCGGTGACCGTGCCGATCTGGTTGAGCTTGATGAGGATCGCATTGGCCACGTCCTCCTCGATGCCGCGCGCCAGGAACTTGACGTTGGTCACGAAGAGGTCGTCGCCCACCAGCTGCACCCGGTCGCCGAGCGCGTCGGTCAGGGCGGACCATCCCTTCCAGTCACCCTCGGCCAGGCCGTCCTCGATGGAGACGATGGGATACTTGGCCAGCCACTTGGCGTACATCTCGATCATCTGCTCCGCACTCTTGGTCCCCGCCCCGCTCTTCTTGAACGTGTACTTGCCCTTGGCAAACAGTTCGCTCGCCGCGCAGTCGAGGGCCAGGCAGACCTGCTTGCCCGGCTCGTAGCCGGCGGCCTCAATGGCTTCGAGGATCACGGTGATCGCTTCCTCGTCGTTCTTGAGATCAGGAGCAAAGCCCCCTTCGTCGCCCACGCCCGTGCTCAGCTTGCGCTTCACCAGCACCTTCTTGAGCGCGTGGAAGACCTCGGCGCCCATCCGTAGCGCCTCGCTGAACGTCGGCGCGCCGACCGGCACGATCATGTATTCCTGAAAGTCCACCGTGTTGGTGGAGTGCGCGCCGCCATTGAGGATGTTCATCATCGGCACGGGGATCGTGCGCGACAGCGGGCCGCCGAGGTAGCGGTAAAGCGGCACGCCGAGCGCATCGGCGGAGGCGCGCGCCACGGCCATGGAGACGCCAAGCATGGCGTTGGCGCCAAGCTTGCTCTTGTTCGGCGTGCCGTCGAGCGCGATCATCGCGCGGTCGATGGCCATCTGCTCGGTGCAGATCATCCCCTGCAGTTCGGGCGCGATGAGCCGTTCGACGTTCTGCACGGCCTTGCGCACGCCCTTGCCGCCGTAGCGCTTCGCGTCGCCGTCGCGCAGTTCATTGGCCTCGTTCTCGCCCGTGGACGCGCCACTGGGCACCGCCGCGCGCCCCATGGTGCCGTCTTCGAGCGTGACGTCGACTTCGATGGTCGGGTTGCCGCGCGAGTCGAGGATCTCGCGGGCGTGGATGCCAAGTATTGGATACATGATGGGAACCGGAATTCGGATGACGGAAATGGAAGTCGGACGCGGGATTCAGAACGGCATGCGGCAGGTCATCCGCACCCTTGAAAGTTACTCATTCGGCCGGAGCTTCGCTCCCGGCGTTTCGCTCCGTCAGCACCGGACTCGTTACCCCGTACTCGCTCGCCAGGCAGTCGGCGATTCGAGCGTAGGCCAGCCGGGCCAGCGCATCGCGGTCCCCGTACGTCATGCCTTCGGTGACGATGGGTGCCAGAAAATGGACGTGAATACGCCCGGGACGCACGCGGATCTGCCCCTTGGGCTGCACGGCGATGGTGCCGTGGATCGCCACCGGCACCACGGGGGCCTGCGCTTCGATGGCCAACACGAACGCCCCCTTCTTGAACGGGCGCAGCGCATAGCTGTGGCCGCGCGTGCCTTCGGGAAACAGGATGACGCTCGCCCCTTCGTGAATCCGGTCGGCGGCCTCGCGAATGGACCCGTGCGCCGATTTCTGGTTCTTGCGGTCGATGGCGATCATCCCGGCAAAGCGCATGGCGCGCCCGAACAGCGGAATGCGGAACAGCTCGGCCTTGGCCACGAACTTGAACCAGCGCAGGTGCGCCGCCATGGCGAAAACGTCGAACCAGCTGACGTGGTTGCCCACGAAGATGTGCTGCGAGCCATGCCGATGCTCGCCGCCATGAACCTCCACGTGCACGCCGGACGCCGCGAGCAGGATGCGTGACCAGACACGCGGGGCGCGGTCGAAGATGGAACCCGGACGGTCTTTCAATCGCAGGAAGCCACAGACGATGACCGCGGAACTGATGAGCGGCGTGAAGATCGCCGCGGCGAGATACGCGAGGATGGTGCGCATCACGCGTCCGCGAAGTGGTCGTGGCCGCGCGGCGGATCGACGCGCTCGCCATGACGGCGGGTTTCCAGTGCCGCCGCGGCCGCCGGTCGCGCCTCTACCACGCCGATGCGCGTCAACGGAATGCCAAAGCGATCTTCGAATGCGCTGACGTCCAGGCTTTCCGGCGCGGTGACCACCAACTCGTATTCCTCCCCGCTTCGGGCTGCGTCCTCTACGGACACCCCGGCCAGCACGGGGAGCAGGTCGAGATCAATCACGATGCGCACGTGCCCCGCCGCAGCGAGGTGCCCGACCTCGGACACCACGCCGTCGGACACGTCCATGCCGGCCGTCGCACCGTGCGCCACGAGCCAGCGCGCCTCGTCGAGACGTGCCACCGGGTGCGCAAAGCGCTCACGGCAGTCGCTGCGCGGCACGAGGCCACGCTCCCAGGCGCGGAGCGCCATCAGGGGGCCACCCAGCCGTCCCGTCACCCAGAGGGCATCGCCGGCGCGTGCGCCGCGCCGCGACATCGGAGCCGCCGCATGACCGAGCACCGTCACCGACAGCGATAGTGCCGCGCCGCGCGTGAGATCGCCGCCCACGATGCGCGTGCCCGCCACGCGCGCGGCCTCGCCGATGCCGTCGCACAGGAGGAGGAAGTTCTCGCGCCACGCGTCCGGCAGGGTCATCGCGGCGGCCACGCCGAGTGGCGTCGCCCCCATGGCCGCGAGGTCGCTGATCGCCGCCATCGTCGCGCGATACCCGATCTCCTCCGGCGTCAGCCACCCGCGCCGGAAGTGCACGTCCTCCAAGGCCGTATCGAGACTCATCACCAACCGCTCGCCACTCGGCACATCGAGCACCGCGCAATCGTCGCCCACGCCATCGGCCAGGGGCCCCCAGCGCGCGAGCGCGGCGGCGATGGCGTCAAACTCGCCGCCGGGTCCGAGAGGAAGGTGCAGGGTGCCGGGCATGTCGTCGGGTCAGGGACTGAGGCCATCGATGGCGCGCCGAATGCGCACCACCCCACCGAGCGTGGCAATCCAGGCCCACGGACCATCGAGCACGAGGCCCGTGACCGCATCCGGAAGATCGCTCCCTGCACGCAGTGCGCGCGATCCCCCCGTAGCCCGGTCGAGCGCGACCACGCCCAGCGCCCCGCCCACCCAGAGCGTGCGCGCGTCGGCGGCCGCCACCTGAATGTCGCCGACCGCGCGCCAGGGGGCCGCCGGCCACGGCTCGCTCCACACCCCGGTACGCAGGTTGAAGGCGAGGACCGCATCGCGCAGCGCCACCAGCACCAGCGTATCGGCACGGGCGATCGCCATCACCGGCTGCCGCAGGCGTGTCAGACCCGACGCCTCGCGCGGCCGCACGAACTGGCCCGCCGCGCCCGGCGTGCGCAGCACGAGACCTGCGTCCGTACCCACCCAGAGCGTGTCGCCCGTGGCCAGCAACGCGCGCACGGGCACCTCGGCCACGTCGCCCTGCCCCACGGCCATCCCGCGCCCTTCGGCGGAATCGGAGGCAAGAAACGCCAGCCCGCGCGACGTCCCCACCCACGTGCCCTCGGCGCGCGCGAGCACGCTCAGCACGATGTCACTGGGCAACCCGGACATCAGCGTGAACGTGCGCGCACCGTCGCCATCAATCGGCACGCGGAACAGTCCGCGCGTGGTCCCCATCCAGAGCAGGCGGCCGCGCACATCGAGCGCGGTGGCGCGCGCGCCGCCGAACGCATGCCGCGCATTGTCATCGAGCCAGCGCCACTGCTGCAGGTCGTGCGAGGCGAAGGTCAGCGCCAGGCGCACTTCACCCGTCCACGGCGCGGGGGCAATCCAGACGCCATCGGCCGCGCGGGCGATGGCGCCGGCACCCGTGACCGCGAGGCCATAAGTGTGGGGCGTGGCAGAGTTGAAGAGCGGGTCCACCTGGAACAGCCCGCCACCCGCCGTGCCCAGCCACACCTCGGTGCGATCCGGCGCGCGCGCGCCGGAAACCACCGCGAAGTTCTGCAGCGACGCCGCATCCCGCGTGAGCACACGACCGAACGCCTGCAGCGACGGAAACTCGCGGTACACTGCATCCAGCGAACCCGCCCGCAGTCGCGTCGGCAACGCGCCCGCCGGGGCGCGCATCACGAACGACGTCAGCGGCTGCAGCGTCCACGCCCCAGTGGCCGAGATCAGCCACGCGCTGTCGTCGTCGGGGTCCACGGCCACGGCACGCACGAACGCCGGGTCGAAGCCGCCATCACGCGTGAACGGTGGAAGCCAGGCCCGGCGATCGCGGTCATACACGATGACCGCATCAGACGTAACGGCGTAGACCCAGCGGCGCGCCACGCCCACCGCACGCACGGTGGTGCCACGCGTGATCGTCACGATATCTTCGCGTTGCAAACTTCCCGCGGGGCCTCGGCGTGGCGCGACGCCGCCCGTCATTCCAGGTGGCGGTGGCCCGCAGGCAGCACACGCGAGTGTTGCCGCGACGGTAAGCACGCGCGCGAACGCGGCGCGCCGCGGCCTTACCATCGTTCGCCGACAGCGCCCAGTGCAGCGAGCACGTGCGGGGCACGCGATGACTCCTCGAGCTTCCACGCGTCGCGCAGGGCGTGGAGCACGTCGTCCAGCGTCACGCCGCGGATTTCACCGTCCGGTGCCGCGAGTTCGGCGGCACGCCCGTGTACCCACGCCGCCGCCGCGCCCGCGCGCAGCGCATCGCCCACCTGCGCCAGCAACGTCACCGCCACGCCCGCCAGCACGTCCCCGCTTCCGCCCTGCCCAAGCACCGGCGTGCCGCTGGCGCTCACGAGAGACCGTCCGTCGGGTGCGGTCACGACGGTCGGCACGCCCTTCAACAGCACCGCCGCGAAAGTGACGCGCGCCAGCGCACCGCCGATGTCGAATCGCGCCCCGTTCACCGATTCCACGTTGACGCCCGCCAGCCGCGCCATTTCGAGTGGATGCGGTGTCAGCAACGCGGCGCGTGTCCCGATCAGCGGCGCGAGCGCCGCGGCCTCACCCTCGAACGCGTTGAGGGCGTCAGCGTCGAGCACCACAGGGAGCGCCGAGTGACGGAGGCACCGTTCGACGAGCAGCCGTGCGCCGTCGCCGCGGCCAAGGCCAGGCCCAATGAGGAGGGCATCACCCCACGCACCCAGCGCCGACGCGGCAGCGTCATCCGCGGGCCACGGCGCGGCGATGGCTTCGGGCAGGGCACGCTGCACCAGCTCGATGTTGGCGGGATCGACCACGAGCTTCACGAGGCCGACGCCGCTGCGCAGCGCCGCGCGAGCGGCCAGGAGCACCGCCCCCGCCATCCCGTGCGCGCCGCCGACGATGGTCACCTTGCGACGCGCCCCCTTGTGCGCATCAGCGCCAATGCGCGGCACCGCCGCGCGCACCCACTCGGCGTCCACCAGTTCGGGCGCCCCATCGTCGAGCGTCGTGTGCGCGCCAAGCCCGATGTCCACCACGCTGATCATGCCGCACAGATCGCGGGCCAGCAGGTGGCCGCGCTTGACGGTGCCAAAGGAAACCGTGAGGTCGGCGCGCGGTGCGCCGTCGTGCGCACCGGTGGCGGCGTCGAGCCCGCTGGGCACATCGAGAGCGACGATATACGCGCCGTCATGCCGTGCCGCCTCGATGTGGTCGCAGGCCTGGGCGATGGCGCCCTGCGGCGCGCCGCGCGCTCCCGTACCGAGTAGCGCGTCGACGACTACCCCCGGGCGACCCCTCGGCGGTGCCGCCCGTTGCAGCACCATCGCGGCGTCGGCCTTCTCTGCGCTGGCGTCGGGGGTGCGCGGCGGTTCGATCTCGTGCACGCGCACGGGGACGCCGGCGGCGGCAAGGATGCCCGCCATCACCCAGCCGTCGCCCCCGTTGTTGCCTCCGCCGGCGTAGATGTCCACGCCCTGCGCCACACGCGCATTCGCATGGCGCAGCAGTTCATCGGCGGCGGCGCGCCCCGCCGCCTGCATGAGCGCGCGCGATGGCGTTCCCGCGGCAATGGCACGCGCATCGCGGGCGGCGGCCTGTGCGGCCGTGACGACGTAGACGGGGCTCATGTGGACGGCACGGTCAGCCGACCGACGACCCGTTCCACGGATAATTGCGGTCGAACGCGGTGCCGAAGTCGAACACCGCGATGAAGTCGTCCAGGGTATCGGTGGGCTGCGCCAGCAGGAGGCCGAGGTCCACGAGGGCAAAGACGATGTCGCCAAAATGGGCCGTGGTCGTAACGCCCCAGTGTTCGAGCACCATGCGCGACAGCACGCCGTAGCGCTGCAACGCCAGGTCGCGGCACGCTTCGGCCAGCTCGCGGCCCGTCAGGTGGCGGCGTTCGGTCTGCCGCGTCTGCGCGAACTCGAGCGCCGAGAGGACGAACAGAAAGGCGTGCTCGTTGAACCGCGGTTCGCGAACGCGAATGCGGTCCATGACTCCATCACGAAACGCCAGTTCCGACACGGTCCTCTCTCCCGGGGATGCACCCTACAAGATGCCACCGGCACCGGTGCGCCGACAATGGCGGGGCCCCCCGTCGGCTAGGGCGCCAGCGTCGTCACCTCGATGCGCGACGGCCACTGGGGCGTGTGCCAGACCTTGTGCGTCTGCGCCTTGACGTCCGCCGGCGTGGCATCGAACAGGCTGGGCACGAAGGTCTGCGGGTTGCGGTCGTACAGTGGGAACCAGGAGCTCTGCACCTGCACCATGATGCGGTGCCTCTTCTAGAAGCGGTACAGCTGCTGGTGCAGGTCGACGTTGAAGGGCGTCACCGTGTTGGCCGGGATCGCCTGCGGCTTTTCGAAGCTCTTGTAATAGCGGCCGCGCAGGATGTCGCTGGCGACCATCAGCTGATAGCCGGCCATGCGTGGTGCGCCCGGGACGGCGTCGGGGTACACGTCGATCAGCTTCACCACCCAGTCGGCATCGGTGCCGGTCGTGGAAGCCAGCAGCCTGGCCACGATGTTGCCGGCGATGACGACGTCCTCGGTGAGCGCGGGCGTTTCCCAGGCCAGCACGTCGGGACGGTTGTGCACGAAGCGCTGGTCCTCGGTCATCCACTGACGCCACCCGGAGCCGTCGATGGGGCGCGGCATGTACGGCACCGGACGCCGCGGATCGGAGACATAGGCGTCGGCTTCTTCATTCGTGGTCGGCGCATCAAACGACAGCAGCCCGCCGGCGCGCATGTAGAGCGCCCGGGGCGTGGCGGCCTTGGGTGGCCAGGTATCGAAGGTCCGCCATGCATTGCCGCCGCTCTCGAAGACCCACGCTTCGGGGAACGCGCCGGTCCCCTTCCCCTTCAGGTAATACGCGAACCACGGACGCTGCACATGCTCGCGGTACCAGTCGGCGGCGCTCATCCCGAACGAGATGTTGCCGATGGAGTCCGCACCCGGACGCGACCACTGCCCGTGGTACCACGGGCCGTCGACGAAGAAGCTCTGCTTCTTGGTGTCCTTCGCCTCGATCGTGGTGTACGCCTTGATCGGCCCGTACAGGTCTTCCTGGTCCCAGAAGCCGCCCACCATCAGCGTCGGCACCGTCGGCTCGGTGAGCCAGGTCTGCATGGCCTTGCTCTTCCAGAATGCGTCGTACGCGGGGTGCGCCTTGAAGTCCTGCCACGACGGAATCTTCGCCGCCCCGGTGGCCCGCTCGAGTTCGCCAAGGGTGAGGTACTTCAGGTACCAGTCGTATTTGTCGGCGCGGTCCTGCACGAGCGGCCCGACGTTGACCATGCCCGCCTCCATCGACCACGCATACTCGAGCCCGAAGGTCTGGCGGAACGCCCCCTGGTGGAAGAAGTCGTCGCCCAGCCAGGTGTCGGTCATCGGCGCCTGCGGCGAGATGGCCTTCACGGCGGGATGCGGGTTCACGCCGGCCATGCCGGCGAGCCACCCGGGATACGACACGCCGAAGACACCCATCGCGCCGTTGTTGCCGGGAATGTTCTTCACCAGCCAGTCCACCGTGTCGTACGTGTCGTTGGCCTCTATGAGTCCCGGGGCGTTCATCACGAACTTCCCCTGTGACCCATACCGCCCGCGGATGTCCTGGAAGACGAAGATGTAGCCGTCCGCCGCGAGTTCACGGTGGCTGCCGACGAGGAATCCCCCGCCCTTGTTGCCGTCGATGCCGTACGGCGTGCGCGCCATCAGCAGCGGCAGGGGCTCGGCGTGCCGCTTGGGGATGAAGACGAGCGTGTGCAATTTCACGCCGTCGCGCGACGCGATCATTTCCTCGCGCATGTCGTACAGCGAGTCGAGCAGCGCCTTGGCCGTCGACGGCGCCTGCGACGCCAGGGGTTGCGTGACGGCGAGCAGGGCGAGGCACGCGAGCAGAATCCGGCGGCACGACACGCGCATGGCGATCATCCTGGTGAGGGTGACGCAAAGGTGCCGAGCGGATGCCGGAGGGGCAAGCACAATGGCGGATGCGGCGCGGGGACTCACCACCC
>CANNKR010000136.1 GCA_947504615.1 Gemmatimonadota bacterium
CTCACCTCCTCACCCCCCTCACCTGCACCCGCCACTCCGCACCCCTCACCCGCTGTTCTGCACCCCCCCCCGCACCCCTCCCTTATCTTCCCCGCGTGACCCGCCCCGCCCTCCTCTTCGACCTCGACGGCACCATCGTCGATTCCATCGAGCTCATCGTGCAGGCCGCCGAGTACGCGTTTGACGGGCGCGCCGGCACGCGGCCGACGCGCGCGGAGTGGGTGGCGCTCATCGGCACGCCGCTCGACCCGATGCTGCGGCGCTGGGCGCTCGACGACGACGACCTGAAGTTCCTGTGGGCACGATATCGTGAATTCCAGATAGCGAACCACGACCTGCTGGTGACGCCGTATCCGGGCGTGGTGGATCTCATCCGGCGCTTGCACGCCAACGGGCACCCGATGGCGATCGTGAGTTCCAAGTTCGAGCCGGGGATCCGGCGCAACCTGGATTTCATTGGCGTCAGCGACTGCTTCTCGGTGCTCGTCGGTCTCGAGGCCACGGTGAAGCACAAGCCCGAAGCCGAGCCCGTGCTGTTCGCGCTGGATCGTCTTGGCGCCGTGGCGGGCCACGCGTGGTTCATCGGCGACTCCACGCACGACATCCACGCCGGCCATGCGGCGGGGGTGCGCACCATCGGCGTGCTGACGGGTCCGTACGACCGTGCCGCGATGGAAGGCGCGCGCCCCACGCACATCGTGACCGCCCTCACCGACATCGAAGCGCTGGTGTAACGCAAGCGTTCGACCGGTGGTGCGCTAACACGATGATGGTCTCGGCGCCGCGCGGTGCCACCGTGCCCGCGTGCTCACCATCACTGACGCCACCGCCCTGCTGCAACGCGCCGCCGAGCGCCCCGGACGCCTGGCCCTGCTCCGCGCACTCGGCTTTCGCGCGCCGGTCGGCGCACTCGCTCCCGAAGCCGCTGGCCGTCTGGGCCTCGATCACGACACGCGCCGCGCCGAGGTGGCCGGCGGCGACGGCACGCTGCGCGCGCTCGTGCTCGATGTCCGCCCCACGGCCATCCTGCGTGAGACGGTCGGGCGCGCTGCACGCCACGTAGCCAGCCGCGCGCCTGAACTGCTCTGGCTCGTGCTCGCCGGCCGGCGTGGGGGCGAGGTCGTGCTCACGGTGCCGGCATCGGGCGGCGCGGCAGGGACCGCCGCCATGCTCTTTGACCCGAGGAACGTACGCCCTGCGGACGCCGAATCGCTCGTGGCACTCGTCGGGGCAACGGGAGGCGGGGATCTCGACACCCACCTGCGCTGGCGTGAGGCGCTGGGCCGCGACACGTTGACGCGCCGCTTCTATCGCGACCTCGAGCAGGCCGTGCGAGCGCTGGGTGTCGGTGCGCGCGGTGTGCGTGCGGCAGACGACGACGTGCGCCAAAGTCTGGCCCTGCGCTGCGTCTCGCGGTTGCTCTTTCTTTCGTTCCTCGAGGCCAAGGGATGGCTCGACGGCGACCGCGCCTTTCTGTCGCGTCAGGTGGCCGCGCGCGGCAGCGACCTGCATCGCGCGCTGCTGGAGCCGCTGTTCTTTGGGACGCTCAATGCGCCGCTGTCGCGACGGGCGCCGACGGCTCGTGCCTTTGGCCGGCTGCCGTTCCTCAACGGCGGGTTGTTCACCCGCGACGCCCTGGAAAAGCAGCATCGTGCCCTGCGCTTTGCCGATCAGGACATCGCGCACGTGGTCGGCAACCTGCTCTCCCGTTACCGCGTGACCGCGCACGAGGGGTCGGCGGAGTTCAGCGAGGCCGCCGTGGATCCCGAGATGCTGGGGCGCGCCTTCGAGTCGTTGATGGCCAGCGACGACCGGCGCATCACCGGCGCGTTCTATACGCCGCCGCCGATGATCCAGCGCATCACCAACACCGCGCTCGACGGTGCCTGCGGCGATACGGCGCTGCGGACGACGCTCGACGAGGCACGCAACGGGCGCGTGGCCGACGCTGACCGCGCGGCGCAGCTGCGCGCGGCGCTGGGGAACCTGCGCGTGCTCGACCCGGCGTGCGGCACCGGCGCGTTCCTCGTGCACGCCCTGGTGGAGATTGCGCGCCTGCTCGCCGCGGCGCACGACGACCGTCCGGAGCACGTGCGACGGCGCGCCGTGCTGGCACAGTCGATCTTCGGTGTGGACATCAACCCCACCGCCGTCTGGCTCTGCGAACTGCGCCTCTGGCTCTCGGTGGTAGTGGACAACCCCGAACGCGATCCCCTCGGCGTGCCGCCGCTGCCCAATCTCGACCGGCATATCCGCTGCGCCGACGCGCTGTCGGGGCCGGCGTTCGACCTGGACGCGGGGGGTGATGGTGGCGTCACGCGACTGCGGGCCCGCTACGCACGCGCCACGGGGCCGCGCAAGCAGTCGTTGCAGCGCGCGATGGATCGCGCCGAACGCCAATTGGCCGTGTGCGCGATCGAGGCGCGCGTGGCCGCGTCGGAGGCGCAACGACGCGACCTGCTGTGCGCCCTGCGCGGGCGCGACCTCTTCGGGGGGCGCCGCGTGGCCACGGCCACCGAGCGCGCGGCCCTGGCCGAGTGGCGCGCACACGCCCGGTCGTTGCGCCGCGCGCTCGCGGCGCTGCGCGCCGGCGGCGCCGTGCCATTCGGCTTCGCCACGCACTTCGGCGACGTGGCCGGCCGCGGTGGATTCGACATCGTGATCGGCAACCCCCCGTGGGTGCGCCTGCATCGCATTCCGCCCGCCGAGCGCGAGCGCCTTCGCGCGCAGTACGCGGCGTTCCGGAACGCCGCGTGGCGCGCGGGGGCCGCGGCCAGCGGGGCGCTCACCGGCTTCGGCATGCAGGCCGACCTCGCCGCGCTCTTCACCGAACGCGCCGCCTCACTCGTGCGTCCCGGCGGGGTGGTGGCGCTGCTCGTGCCCTCCAAGCTCTTTCGCAGCCTGGCCGGTGGTGGCCTGCGATCGCTGCTCACTCGGCAGGCCACGCTCATCGGCTGCGAGGACCACGCCGAAGGGCGTGCGATGTTCGACGCGGCGGTGTATCCCGCCTTGCTCGCCTTTCGGCGGAACGCAGTGTGCGCGTCCTCGCACCACGGCGAGTCGCACCACACATCACGGCCCACATCGCCGCCCGAGCCACCGGTGACGTGCGCCGTGGTGCGACGCGACGTGGCCTTCACGTGGCGCATGCCACGCGAGGCACTGCCACTCGAGGCCAGCGACGGGGCGCCGTGGCTGCTGCTGCCACCCGCGGTGCGTGCGGCCTTCGACGCGTTGGCGGCGCAGGGCGTTCCGCTCGCCGACACGATGTTCGGGCGTCCGCTGCTCGGGGTGAAGAGCGGATGCAACGACGCCTTCGTGGTGCGCCCCGACGATGACTGGCGCGCGCGCACCGGTGCGGCGCTGTGCGACGTGCACTGCGGCGAACGGCGCGGCACGGTGGAGCGCGCCATGCTGCGCCCTGCACTGCGCGGGGAGGACCTCGCGCCCTTCACGGGCACGACGGGCGCCGACGCGATCGTCTGGACGCACGATGAGAAGCTGCAGCCGCGGCGCGCGCTCCCGCCACGCGCCGCCATCTGGCTCTCGCATTGGCGTCACACGCTCGAGCGGCGCGCCGACGTCCGGTCGCGCGACAAGTGGTGGGCGCTGTATCGGCTCGACGGGGCGAGCGCGGGATGGCGGGTGGTGTGGGGAGACGTGGGGCGGGCGCCGCGCGCCGTGGTGCTCGCTCCGGGCGACGTCACCGTACCGCTGAACAGCTGCTACGTGGTACGCGCGCCGTCAGGCGACGATGCCGACGCACTGGCCGCGTGGCTCAATGCGCCGCTCGCCGTGGCGTGGCTCGCCGCCATCGCCGAGCCCGCCCGCGGGGGTTATCACCGCTTTCTCGGATGGACGATGGCGCGACTCCCGCTGCCGAGTGACTGGCCGATGGCGCGCGCACTGCTGGCGCCGGTCGGCCACGCTGCCCGCGCTGGGGAGGTGCCGTCGGACGCCGACCTGCACGCACTGTCATTGCGCGCATTTCGCGTGGGCGCCGCCGCCATGGAACCACTGATCACGTGGATGCGCTCGTAGCCGTTCGCGCGCGCCTCGCGGCAGCGATCGTCGGACAACACGCGCCGGTCATGAAGGCGCTTGGCACCGTCACGCTGCATTCGCACCAGGTGGATGCCGTGCGCCGACTGCGCGATGCCCTGCGCGCGCATGGCGGCGCGTTGCTGGCGGACGCACCCGGACTCGGCAAGACCTTCGTCGCCCTCGCTCTGGCGCTCGACGCCGGTGGCGCGATAGTCGTCGCGCCTGCAGCGCTGCGGACGCAATGGCTGACGGCGGCCGCGCGCGCCGGCGTGAAAATTCACTGGCACTCGCTCGAGACGCTCAGCCGGAGGCCCGTGCGGAGCAATGCCCCCCTGCTGATCATCGACGAGGCGCATCACCTGCGGAACACGGCGACGCGACGCTACGGGCACGCCGCCGCGCTGGCCGTCGGCAAACGCGTCCTGCTGCTGACCGCCACGCCGGTGCACAACCGGCCCGCCGACCGCCACGCGTTGCTGGCGCTCTTCCTCGGCGCGCAGGCCGGCGCGCTCGGCGAACACGCGCTCGCCCGGTTGATCGTGCGGCGCGAGGCCGATCCATCGTTGCTCCCGGCGCGCCATGCCACCCGCTGGCTGTGTGCACCGGCGACGCCGGGCATCGCGGCGGCACTTCGCGCCCTGCCGCCTCCCCTCCCGTCGGCCGACGGCCGCATGGCGGCCGCGCTGGTGCGTCTCACGCTCGCGCACGCCTGGTCGTCGAGCGTGGGCGCGCTCGACGCTGCCGCGCGACGTGCCACGCACCGGGCCGCGGCGCTGGATGATTCGCTCGCCGTCGGGCGCTGGCCCACGCGCCGCGAACTGCACGCGTGGGTCACCAGCGATGAGTCATCGCAGTTGGCCTTCGCCGAGTTGGTGGCTTCACCGGCTGCGGAAAACACGCAGGGCGCCCGCGCCGTGCTGGGCCGGCATGTCGCGGCGCTCGCGGCACTGCGGACGATCACGGCAAGGCAGGTTGCCACCGACGCCGCTGCGCGCGCCGCCGCGTTGCGCCTCCTCCTGCGTCGACACCGAGAAGCGACTTTCATCGCATTCTCGCGATACGCCGCCACGGTGGACGCGCTGTGGCGTGCGTTGCAATGGGACGCAGGGGTGGTGGCCATTTCGGCCACTCGCGTACGGTCCGCAGGGGGCGGGATGCGTCGCGCCGACGTGCTGCGCCTGCTGGCCTTGCCTGACGCGAGCGGGGGAGTGACGCCGCTGCGGCTCGTGCTCAGCACCGACCTGCTGGGCGAGGGGCTCGACCTGCGTGCCGCGTCGGTGGTGGTGCATCTGGATCAGCCGTGGACGCCGGCACTCCTCGATCAACGAGAGGGGCGCGCGGCGCGGCTCACGTCGCCGCATGCATCCATCGCGGTGTACGCGCTGCGGCCACCACGAGCCGCCGCGCAGATGCTGCACCTTGGCGTGCGACTCACCGCCAAGCGCGACGCCATGCACGCGGGCACAGCGGCCGGCGGAGCGCGCGAGGCGCTGTTGACGCTCGTTCGACCGTGGATTCTGGATGGTCCTGCACGCGTACGGGTGGCCGCGGCTCGAGGCGAACACGATGCCTGGGTGGCGGCGCTGCGCGATGCGCAGGGGCAGATCCGGGTGCTCGCGTCCCGCGCACACGACCACGACGTGGTGGACGACGATGCACGGCTGCTCGACATCCTGCGCACCGTGCGCGACGCCGAGCCTACCCGCACCACACCGCACCGGGTGCGCGCGGCCCGACGGGCCATCGATCGCTGGCTGACCGCCGCGTCAGCGTCGCAACTCGCCGGTGCGGACGACAGCGCGGCGCTGGCGCGGACCACCGTGGCCCGACGCCTGAACGCCGCGCTGCGTGCGTCACCCCTGCATCAGCGCGCTGCGTTGCAGGCGCGCATTGGCGCCGCGCGATCACGACTCGCTGCGTGGCGCGGCGCCGGCGTGGAGCGCGCGCTGGTGCAGGCGGCCCAGCAGGAGTCCATTGACGATGTGCTGGGCGCACTGGAACAGCTCGGCTTGTCATCAGCGGTGCCGACGGTGCCCGACGGTCGCGTGCAACTGCTGGCGTTGCTGCTGATCGTGCCGGACGCATGAGAAAGCCCCGGGGCCTTCATCGTCACGGTCTACCGTCTACCGTCTACCGTCTACCGTCTACCGTCTACCGTCTCGATTAGTCCGCCGTCGGTCGCCGTTCGCTCAACAGCTTGCTCTGGAACCGCTGCGATTCGCTGATGCGCTCCACTTCCACCGACCTCGCGTCCATGCTCTGTTGCAGTTGCACCAGTTGCTGTTGCAACACGTGCGCGTTCGCTCCGGCCGCCTTGATCTCGGTGGTGCGGTCCATGCGCCGCGCGAGCACGCGCGCAAAGGGCCCCAGAATGAAGATCGCCGCTAGCAGCCCCACCAGCCCGAGCGCCGTCTCCTGGGCCATCTTCGTCATCGGCAGGATCTCGGGCGGCAGCGCCGCCGTGGTGAAGATGGTCTGGTCACCCCGCTTGTCGACGATCAGCCGACCGCCACCAGCGGGCACGGGCGGCAGTGCCACCGGCGCCTGCTGGGCCGTGGGCGCCTTGGACCCGCCACCAGCCTTGCCGCCCGCCTGGCCTGCCTGGGCCGCTGTCGCAGCGTCCTGAGCCTCCTGCACGGCGCTCCGTACCTGTTCGCGAATCTCGGTGCGCACGGCGTCTCGGGAATTCTGTATCGTCAGCATCAATCCACCCTCCGGGGGTGGGGAAAGTAACCTGCCCCCCACTCATACGCAGGAGTGCGCTCGCTGGTGTCCGTATTGGCGGCCGTCGAGCCTTCCCCTGCGGACCGCAGCCTCCCCGACACGCTTGCCCCGGCGGTCACACGCATGTACGGTTCACGTATGACGCTCTCCCACGCCGCCGCTGGTCGTTCCCCGAACTTCGGTTCGGGCAGCAGCGCGTGCGCCAATCGCAATAATGGCAATTGCGAACCCTCCCAGCGGGCCGGCGACTAGCGTTTTCTCCACTCAGTCCACTCGGCGGCCCGCACTTCACCAGTGCGGGCCTTTTCTTTTTCAACGACGGAGAACGACGATGTGCTCGATCCTGGGAATCTTCGGTGTATCGCCCACTGATGACTTGTCGGCGCTGCGGCCCCTGGCGCTGGCGCAGTCGGCCAGGCAGCGGCATCGCGGCCCCGACTGGAGCGGCGTCCTCGTAACCCCAGGCGCGCTCCTCGTGCACGAGCGGCTGGCCATCGTTGATCCCGCCGGCGGCGCGCAACCGTTGCGCTCGGGCGAAGGCGAGTTGGCACTGGCGGTGAACGGCGAGATCTACAACCACAAGGAACTCGAGCGCGGGCTGACCGCTCCCTATGCCTTCCAGACGGGCTCGGACTGCGAGGTCATCAACGCGCTGTACCGCGAGCACGGGGCAGACTTTCTGCCCCTGCTCAACGGCATCTTCGCGTTCGCCCTGTGGGACGCCGCGCAGCAACGCTACCTGATTGCCCGCGACCCGATCGGCGTCTGTCCGCTCTACCAGGGACGCGACGCGCAGGGCCGCCTGTGGATCGCATCGGAAATGAAGGCGCTGCAGGGGGCGTGCGAGCACATCGAGGTCTTCCCGCCGGGGCATTTTCTGGACAGCCGCGTCGGCGAGATTCGTGCGTATTGGCAACCCGCATGGCGCGACTATGCCGCGACGCGTGGGGTCGTGGTGGCGCCGGAGGTCCTGCGCGCCAGCTTCGAACGGGCCGTCCACCGGCAGCTCATGACAGACGTGCCCTACGGCGTGCTGCTCTCGGGCGGACTGGATTCTTCGCTGGTCGCGGCCTGCGCCGCCCGGTTCGCCGCCAAGCGCATCGAGGAAGACGACCGTACCGAGGCCTGGTGGCCACGATTGCACTCGTTCGCCATCGGCCTGGATGGGTCGCCCGACCTCGCCGCCGCGCAGATTGCCGCCGATGCCCTCGGCACGATCCATCACCCCTTCACCTACACCATCGCCGAAGGGCTGGACGCGCTGCCCGACGTCATCCGGCATGTCGAGAGCTACGACGTGACCACGATACGCGCGTCGACGCCGATGTACCTGCTGGCGCGCCGCATCAAGGCGATGGGCGTCAAGATGGTGCTGTCTGGCGAGGGCGCCGACGAGATCTTCGGCGGCTACCTGTACTTCCACAAGGCGCCGTCTGGCGAGGAATTCCACGCCGAAACCGTGCGCAAGCTCGACGCGCTGCATCTGTACGACTGCCTGCGAGCCAACAAGGCGATGGCGGCCTGGGGGGTGGAGGCGCGCGTCCCCTTTCTCGACCTGGAGTTCCTCGGCCTCGCCATGTCGATCGATGCCGAGACCAAGCGCGTGCGCCCCGGTGGCATGGAGAAGCGGATTCTGCGCGAGGCGTTCGAGGGGGTGCTCCCTCCGGAGATACTGTGGCGGCAAAAGGAACAGTTCAGCGATGGTGTCGGCTACGGCTGGATCGACTCGCTCAAGGCGCATGCGGCGGACGCCATCAGCGACGCCGAGTTCGCGCAGGGCGCCGAGCGCTTCCCGATGAACCCGCCCGTGAGCAAGGAAGCCATGTTTTATCGCAGGATATTTGCGAAGGCATTTCCCTCGGACGACTGTGCGGCCACCGTGGCGGGCGGACCGTCGATCGCCTGTTCGTCGCCGGCAGCCATCGCGTGGGACGCCAGTTTTGCGCGGATGGCCGATCCATCCGGA
>CANNKR010000137.1 GCA_947504615.1 Gemmatimonadota bacterium
ACACGCGGCGTCGCTGCGTCAGACTTTCGTCCATTGCGCAATATTCCCCACTGCTGCCTCCCGTAGGAGTCTGGGCCGTGTCGCAGTCCCAATGTGGCTGGCCATCCTCTCAGACCAGCTACCCGTCGTCGCCTTGGTGAGCCGTTACCTCACCAACTAGCTGATAGGCCGCGAGCTCCTCGATTTCCCCCGGAGGTTTCCTCATCAGGGGATGTCCCCCAATGAGCGTATGCGGTATTACCCGGTCGTTGGACCGGCTATCCCCCAGAAATCGGCAGATTGCTCACGTGTTACGCACCCGTTCGCCGGTTACCCTTGCGGGCCCCCGTGACTTGCATGTGTTAGGCACGCCGCCAGCGTTCGTCCTGAGCCAGGATCAAACTCTCCAATGAGTGTTTGTCAGCTCTTTTCCGAAACGCTGTTTCACGCTGTGTGAAACAGCGTGTTCAGAATCACTTGAAAAAATAGGTTCGGGTCAAACTCTCCCCGGGTCCCCGAACGGGCCCGGATCAATGAGTTCGCCTTTCACAACCTTTATGATCTCATCTCGATTTTCAATCAGCGTTTCGTCACGATTTCCGTGACAGCCTCTTACAATACCAAGCAGCGCGTCCCGTGTCAACCACTTAGCGCAAGATTCTGAAAACTTTCTTGCCTGCCGACACGAACGGGCCCCAGAGGGCCCGCTGGCACCACCCAGCTCGAAACCAGGTTCCGAGGAGGAGGGGTATAGTACCACTTCGCCACGCCCCGCGCAACCCCCGTCCCCAAAACAACGACCGCATCGGCATCACCGATGCGGTCGATACATGCACCCAGTAGGAGTCGAACCTACAACCTGCAGATTAAGAGTCTGTTGCTCTGCCAGTTGAGCTATGGGTGCCTCTCGTCCTCACCAACCCTGCACCAACCCTCCACCAACTCCACCTGCCCTTCTCCAACCGTCCCCTTCGCCAGGCGCGCCAGGAGGGAATCGAACCCCCGACCCACAGCTTAGAAGGCTGTTGCTCTATCCACCTGAGCTACTGGCGCTTCGTCAAGAAGTCCACTCCGCGACTCCTCGCTGCATCACACCACGTCGGAGCTCACAATCGGGGCGGCCGGATTCGAACCGGCGACCTCCTGCTCCCAAAGCAGGCGCGATACCGGGCTACGCTACGCCCCGCGAAGAATCAAAAAATATCCAGCGGGCATCGCAGAATCAACTGCCTCGGCGAATTTTCTTCAACAAAGCTGCGACGGCCCGCCCGCGATGACTCACGCGCCCCTTCTCTGCCGCGCTCACCTCGCCAAACGACGCCGATAAATCATCACTGAAAAACAAGGGATCGTACCCAAAGCCCTGCGCCCCCTGTGCCACCTCGAGGATGCGCCCCGTCGTGCGACCCAGTGCAACAAACTCCGCTTCGTCATCCACCCACGCCGCCGCACACACATAGCGCGCCGCGCGCGTGGCCGCGCCCGCGAGCGCCTCGAGCAGTCGCACGTTGTTCGCCGCGTCGAGCGCCGCGCCCGACAAATCGGGCCGATTGCTCCACCGCTTGCTGTGCACGCCGGGCTCGCCGCCCAGGGCGTCCACCACCAGTCCACTGTCGTCCGCGAGCGTCGGCAACCCGCTGAGCGAATGAAAATGGTGGGCCTTCACCAGCGCGTTCTCGCGAAACGTCTCGCCGGACTCGAGCGACGACTCGATCTCGGGACGCTCGGCGATGCCCGCCGCGTCCAGGCCGATCGCCTCCCACCCGTGCGCCTCCAGAATCGGCACGAGTTCGCGCAACTTGCCCGCGTTGCGCGTCGCCACCAGCACCCGCTCGCGCGCGCTCACGCCACGCCGAGGGCGCGGCGCTGCCGCGCATCAAGTTCCGTGATCGCCGCGCCGGCGAGCGCCAGCAAGGCGTCGAGTTGCGCGCGATCGAACGTCCCCTTCTCCCCCGTGCCCTGCACTTCCACGAACTGGCCGGCACTGCTCATCACCACATTCATGTCCACCTCGGCTCGCACATCCTCTTCGTAGGCCAGGTCGGTGTACGGAATGCCATCGATGATTCCCACACTGACCGCGGCCACGCGCCGCCGCACGGGCGACGCCTTGAGCTGCCCCTGCGCCACCAGCCAGTCGAACGCATCGATCACGGCCACGCAGGCACCGGTGATCGCCGCGGTGCGCGTCCCGCCATCGGCCTGCAGCACGTCGCAGTCGACCTTGATGGTCCACTCGCCCCAGGCAAAGTCATCGAGCATGGCCCGCACCGAGCGCCCGATCAGCCGCTGGATCTCCTGCGTGCGACCGCCCAGTTGCCCGCGCTCACGCGAGGAGCGCGTGTGCGTGGCGCGCGGCAGCATGGAATACTCCGCCGTGATCCACCCCTCGCCTCGCCCCTTCTTCCACGCGGGCACGCCCTTCTCCACCGACGCGGCGCAGAGCACCCGCGTGTTGCCGAATGTACTCAGACAACTCCCCTCGGCGTACGGCACCGCCTGCCGCTCCAGCGTCACTTCGCGCAGCGCCGACGGCGCCCGTCCATCCGTTCGAGACTCAGCCACCCGCCCCTCTCAACTTGTTGATGATGCCGGTGGTCGACTGCCCCGGCGTCAAGGGAATTATTACCACGCGCCCACCGCGGGCGAGTACGTCGCTGGCGCCCACCACGTGCTCCGCGGTGTAGTCGCCGCCCTTCACGATCACGTCCGGCTGCAGCCGCTGCACGAGTGCGCGCGGCGTATCCTCAGGGAAGATAACCACTGCGTCGACGCACTCGAGGGCCGCCAGCACAAAAGCACGTTCGGCCTCGGTGCGGACGGGGCGCCCCGGCCCCTTGAGGCGGCGCACCGAATCGTCGCTGTTGAGCCCGACCAGCAGGTACGCCCCCTGCGCGCGCGCGCCAAAGAGCACGTCCACATGGCCGGGGTGCAGCAAGTCGAACACGCCGTTGGTGAACACCAGCGGACCGGGGAGCGTGCGCCGCCAGGCGTCGGCGTCATCCCACGCCAGCACCTTGTCGGCCGGCGGACGCGGGCTCAGTACGTCCACTCGACCCGCGGCGACATCAGCACTTCCCGGGCGAAGAACGGGATTTCGATCATCTGGTAGTACTCGGTCCAGATGGAGATGTGCTTGCTGCTGCGTCGCACGCGCACCTGCTTGGCGCCCTCCGGCAGGCCCAGCGAGTCGGCGTACAGCGCAATGCGCCGCTTGATGACGCCGTCCGTCCGGCTGGCCCCGAAGCGCGCCTCCTGCTGCATGCGATCGCGGTACTGGAAATAATGCCAGTAGACCTCGCCGATGCCGACGGAGAAATAACCGGTGGCCGCGAATATCAGCAACATGAGCAGGCAGCCGATCTGCCCGCGTCCCCATCGCGTGCGTGTCACCATTGCGACTGCGCTCCCTCGATGACCTCGTTGACGATCCGCAGAATGGCCTGCTTCCGTCCATCGGCTTCGGCGCGCTCCGAGTACTCCCCCTCGCCGACGATCCCCTTCTTCTGCCAGAGTGTCTTGCCGAGCACCTGATCGTAGATCTCGATATCCACCACCACCTGCAAGCGGCGGCGCGAAGCCGTGGCCTGCTGCGGATTGGCGCTGTACGCCACGGGCACGTCGATCTCATACCGGGTGATCGTACCGCGAACGATCGCGCCGGCCTTTTCTTCGCTGGCGTCCCGCAGGCCGAGCCGCTTCTCGAGCCCCTCGCGGAGCGCGTCGGCGAACTCCCGCGTGATCTCCGGGGACGCCGTCTCGTTGGAAAACGGGAGCACGGCCACCGTGCGGACATGCATCGGCATGCCGCCCCCGCTGAATCCATAGGAGCACCCCGTGGACGCGAGCGTCGCCACGGCGAGCGTCGCCACGGCGAGCATCGCAACGGCCACCCTGGCGATGGCGCGGCGGCGAACGTGCGTCACGGGGAGTTGAAACTGGGTCATGTGTTAAGCGACGAGCGGGCCGCGCTCGAGCAACGCGCGCAGTTCCGATGACAGGGTGATGGGCCGCCCCTCGGGCGAGACCGCCACGAGGACCGTGCGCACCGAGGCAATGCGTGCGCCACTGTCGGCGCGCGTGATCTCATAGGAAAACTCGAGCGCGCGCGACCGCACGTTCACCAGCCCCGTGGTGACCCGGACCAGATCGTCGTAGCGCGCCGAGGCGTGCAGGCGCATGGTGACCTCGGTAACGGCAAGCAGGACGCCCGTCCGCTCCATGTCGGCGTACGACAGGCCGTGGGCGCGGATGAAATCGGTCCGGCCGATCTCGCACCACACCAGATAGTTCGCGTGATACACCACGCCCATCTGGTCTGTTTCTGCGTACCGCACCCGGATCTCCGATACCGATTCCCGCTCTGCCATTTCCCCCTCGTGCATGGTGACCATCACTCCCGGGGAAGTCTCCGGGGACGCGCGGCGTTTGTAAAGGCCGCGCCCGTGCGGTACAATTTGGCGATGCCGACCCCCACTGTCACGATGCTTCCCTCGCCTGTCTTCGTCCTGAGCGACGCCCACCTGGGGGTCGCGCCGGTGGAACAGGAGCGCCTGCTGTGGAGCTTCCTCGAATACTGCCGGACGCACGCGGGCGCCGTGGTGCTCAACGGCGACCTGTTCGAGTTCTGGTTCGAGTGGGGACACGTGGTGCCGCAGGTCGGGGTGCGCCTCCTGGCTGCCGTGGCTGCCATTACCGAGCGCGGCATTCCGGTGCTGTGGGTGAAGGGGAATCACGATTGCTGGGGCGGTGACGTGCTGCGTTCCCAGAGCGGAGCCACGTACATCGACGGGCCGTGGGAGGGGTCGCTGGCGGGGTGGCACGCGCACGTAGGGCACGGCGACGGCCTGCGACCGCGCCTGGACGCGGGGTATCGACGCCTGCGCGCCGTCATTCGGCACCCGTGGTCCGTGCGCGCCTTTCGCTGGCTGCACCCTGAATGGGGGACGGCACTCGCACGCGCGACGTCGCACACCAGCCGGAACCTGCGCCCCGGCGACGGGGGCGAGGGACTGCGTGCCGTGGCGCATGAACTGCTCGCCGCGGACCGGTCGCTGGACCTGGTGGTCTTCGGTCACACGCACATTGCCCAGTTGGAGCGCAAATCCCATGAGACCGGGATCTACGCAAATCCAGGCTCCTGGATGGACACCCCGAGCGTGCTGGAGATCACCCCGGAGCGCGTGGCGTTGTGTCGATGGGACGGCACGACCGTGCGCGTGGACGCGTCGATCGACCGTAGCGCCTAGCGAAAACGAAGGGTCGCCGCGACGGCGGCGCTGCCATCAGGGGCGCGCTGAACGCCGACACGCGCGGGCAGGTCCCACAACTGCGCCGCCACGAATGCGTCGGCGCCGGCGAACAGGTGGTTGAAGACTGCCACGGCCAGCCAGTCCTCGTAGTGCGTGCGCCGGGCGCGCATCCGGGCGGCCGAGTACCGGTTGACGGTCCACGTCGCCACGGCCGGTCGGCCATCAGCGGCGATCACCGGCTGCCCGACGGCATCTACCTGATAGCTGGCGGGGACCGAATCGCCCTGGAACTGTCGTGCGAGACGGAGATCTTCGGCCGAGCGATGCACGAGGGCCAACGCGAGTCCTTCACTGAGAAAGAACGCCCCGCCAACGCCCTGGCGGCCGAGCGCCACCTGCCCTGCCCCGGGAACGAACAGCGAGTAGAGGAAGGCGCGACGCGGCGTCACCGGTGGCTTCAGCGACCGCTGCGCCCCCACCGCACGCTCGGCGCGCGGGGCAGCAGGCGCCGGCGCCTGTGCCCGCACCGGCGCACGCGACGGCGTCGCGAGCAGCACGAGGGGCAACACGAGACCGAGAAAGAGTCGAAACACTGAGAGAGAGTACCCGCGAGAGTGGATCGGGTGCCGCGCCGAAAAGATAACAGCCCCGGGCGCCGACGCGGCCCGCCAGCGTCATGTCACTGGCAACGTTCCGGTCAGCCCTGCTTCCACGCCTTGTACTCTTCCGGCATGCATGAAGCACAGGGCCGGTAACCGGCCGCCCGTGCCGTCGCCTCGTCGGCGAAGAACACCCGCTGCTGTGCATACCCGCCACCAAGGGCGACGGCACGCCGCGCCTTCTTGCAATCCAGGCGCCCGTAGACGCGGCGACGGCGATGCCCGCCCAGGGTTCCCGGGGTCTCGCTCCACACGAAGGAACCGTCAGCGGAGACGAGGCGATAGCGGACCGGCTGGCTCATGGAAGCTGGAGTTGAAGGAAGTCGGGCGACAAACCGCTCAAGGCGAGCGTACTGCGGGCACCACGCGTCGCCCCGCTGGCGGGAGCGTGTGGGAATCGAACCCACCAAGCCCGACGAAGTCAGGCCGCGACGGTTTTGAAGACCGCGAGGACCACCAGGCCCCATCCGCCCCCTCGAGCGGACGCGTCAATCGATGAGAAGCAGGGCGTCCTGGCGCGGCAGCACCTCGCCAATGCGCACGGCTCCATCCACCCGATCAAGATACTCGGTCGCGCGATCGGGCGGCACGGCGACGAGCAGGCCGCCGGATGTCTGGGGATCGACCGAGAGCGCGCGAATGGACGCGGGAACGGACGCGGCGTACCGAACGAGGGCCTTCACGAAGCTCGCATTACGCGTTGCCCCGCCTGTACTGACGCCGCCGCTCGCCGCCTCACGCGCGCCGGGCAGGCTGGGGAGCGCGTCACCGTCGAAACGCAGCGTCACGTGGCTGGCCTTTGCGATGTGGGACGCATGGCCCAGCAGGCCGAAGCCGGTGACGTCGGTGGCACAGCGCACGCCCAGCGCCACGGCCACAGCCGCTGCGTCGGCATTGAGGCGGACCATGGACGCCATGAGCGGCGCGGCATGCTCGGCCGCGAGCGTGCCCGCCTTGAGCATAGTGGCCAGCAGCCCTGTGCCCAGCGGCTTGGTGAGCATCAGCACATCACCGGCGTGCGCTCCTGCGTTGGACAGGTAGCGGTCGGGATGCACGGTGCCCGTGACGGCCAGCCCGTACTTGACCTCGTCATCGGTGACGGTATGCCCGCCCACGACGAACGCGCCCGCCGACCGCACGATGTCCTCCCCGCCGCGCAGGATCTCGGTAAGCACCGTCAGCGGCAGGACGTCCCGGGGAAACGCCGCCAGCGCGAGCGCGGTGAGGGGCGTCCCGCCCATGGCGTACACGTCCGAGAGCGCATTCGCGGCCGCGATGCGCCCGAAGTCGTAGGGATCATCGACGATGGGCGCGAAAAAATCCACGGTCTGCACGAGCGCCAGATCGTCGTGCAGGCGAAAGACCGAGGCGTCGTCGAACGTGTCGCGTCCGACGAGCAGCCGTGGATCGGCATGGCGCGCAAGCGGCGCGAGCGCTTCGGACAGGTCCTCCGGACCCATCTTGGACGCTCAACCAGCGCAGCGGGCGTAGTGCGTGAGGCGGAAGATGTCTGCTTTCGTCATATGCTCCCGATGGCGGACGGGGATTCCGGATCCCGTAGTGGGATCCGGATGGCGAACGTGTTGACGATTGCCGGTTACGGCAGCTTCGCGATCATCTCGATTTCCACCTGCGCGTCCTTCGGCAGGCCGGCCACGGCCACGGTGGAACGCGCGGGACGTGCGTCACCAAGCGTGGCCGCATAGACCTCGTTGACCCTGCCGAAGTCGCCCATCGTGCGCAGGAAGATCGTGGTCTTCACCACGTCCTTCCACGTGCACCCGGCGGCCTGCAACACGGCGTGGAGGTTCTTGAGCACCTGCGCGGTCTGCACGCCGACGTCACCGTCCACCAAGGTCATGGTGGCGGGATCAAGCGGCGTCTGGCCGGCGCAGAAAAGAAAGCCACCAGCAGCCACGGCCTGGGAGTACGGGCCAATGGCGGCGGGTGCGGAATCAGAGTGGAAGATCTGGGGCATGGTAAGGATGCGGAGGAAGGTGGGGAGAGGGAGCGCACGAACTCACGATCGCGAGAGCGCACGAGCGCGAGAGAGCGCGCGCTCGTGCGCTCCGGCGATCATGCGCTCGTGCGCTCGTGCGCTCGTGTGCTGTCGCACTCATTCATTTTCGCACTTTAGAACAGGCCCGTAATCGTGCCGTCAGGCAGCACGGCCATACGCTCGGCAGCCGGCTCCTTGGGCAATCCGGGCATGGTCATGATGTCTCCGCACTGCGCCACCACGAAACCGGCGCCGGCAAGCGGATAGACGTCGTTCACCGTCACGCGGAACCCCTTCGGGCGTCCGAGCTTGGTGGCGTCGTCGGTCAGGGAATACTGGGTCTTGGCCATGCAGACGGGCGTGCGGCCCAGTCCGTTGGACTCGAGATACTCGATGGCCTTCTCGGCCTTGGAGGTGAAGTCGGCCCCGTCGCCGCCGTACACCTTGGTGACGATGGTGTGGATCTTCTTCTTGATCGGGAGATCCGAGTCGTAGATCGGCGCGAAGTTCGACTTCCCTTCGCCGAGGACCTCAAGCACCTCGCGCGCCAGCTCCTCACCACCTGCACCGCCGCGCGCAAAGACCTCGTTGAGCGCCACGCGCACACCGGCGCGCTTGGCGCAGTCGATCACGATCTTGAGCTCCGCGTCGCTGTCCGTGGCAAACCGGTTGACGGCCACTACCACCGGCAACCCGAACTGCTGCATGTTGCCGATGTGGTGCTCGAGGTTCGGCAGCCCGCGCTCGAGTGCGACCACGTCTTCCTTGGCCAGGTCTTTCTTGTTCGCCCCGCCGTTCATCTTGAGCGCGCGAATGGTGGCGACGACGAC
>CANNKR010000138.1 GCA_947504615.1 Gemmatimonadota bacterium
CCCGGATGCCGGCTCCGGGGCGGTAGTCGATGACCACGTCGCGCGCGAGGAGCGCGCGTGCCACCTCGGCGGCATGCGGCACATCGAATGCCACGGTACCGCCGCGCGCGGACGCATCGCGCGGCGCCGATACGGCGTAGCCGCGCGCGTCCGCCAACGCCACCAGACGCGCGGTCTGGCGCATCGACTTGGCGCGCACCCCCTCCATGCCGACGCGACGCAGCACCCTCGGCCCCTCGACGTTGGCGTACAGTGCCGGCACCACCGGCGTTCCGCCCAGCCAGCGCCACGCCCCCGCGGCGTAGTCCATCTGGTCGGCGAACGCGAACGGGCGCGCATGCGCCTGCCACCCGGTGAGCGCCGGCGCGTGCAACGCGCTCATCTCGGGCGATGCCCAGAGGAAGCAGCCGCCGGGGCCGCCGCACAGCCACTTCAGCACACCGCCGCTGTAGAAGTCGCAGCCGATGGCGCGCACGTCCACGGGAATCACGCCCACGGCGTGGTAGGCATCGAGCGAGACCACCGCCCCCACCGCATGCGCATGCGCACAGATGCGCCGCACATCCATGATGGACGCCGACCGGAACAGCACGTGCGAGATGGCCACCAGCCGTGTGCGCCCATCGATGGCCGCGCACAACCGCTCCACGTCAATCGTGATGCCATCGTCGCTCGGCACCACCACCACGCGCGCGCCCAGCCGCGGCGCCATCTGGTCGATGGCATACCGGACGGACGGAAAGTCGAGGGCGGTCATCACCACGCCGTCTCGCGCCGGCGAATACTCCAGCGCAGTCAGCACCGCCACCTGCGACAGTGTCACCGTCGGCACCATGGCCACTTCACCCGGACCGGCACCGATGAGCGGGGCAATCTCGTCACCCACCGTCACCGGCATCTCCCACCACCCTTCGGCCCACGCCCGCACGCCCCGTTCGGCCCACGCATCCACATACTCGGCCAGCCGGTCGGGGACACCCCGCGGCATCGCACCCAGCGAGTTGCTGACCATGTAGCAGCAACGCTCAAGAATGGGGAACTCGGCGCGATACGCGAGCAGCGGATCCACGGCGATTACTTGCGGCGGAAGAAGAAGAGCCCGGTGGCCACCACCAGCACGTAGCCCACGGAGCGCCACTCGGCCCCGGTGATGCTGGTCAGCAGCCAGATGATGGCGACACAGGCCAGGATGTGGATCGTCGGGCCGAACGGCAGGTTGAACGGCGTCGTCCCTTCATTCTGGATGCCGCGACGGCGCAGTTCCCACGCCGCCACCGCGCAAGCGAAGTAGAGCAGCAGCGCCGAGAGGTTGGCCAGGACCGCCAGCGCCTCGAACTCGTTCACGACGGCCAACGCGCAGACGACGGCCGACTGCAGGATGATCGCCAGCCACGGCGTCTGGAAGGACGGATGCAACGCGGCCATCTGTCGCGGCAGGAAACCATCACGCCCGAACGCAAAGAGCGCGCGCGGCACGGCGAGCGTCATCCCCGACATGTAACCGAACGTCGAGATCGCCGCGCCAACCAGGAGCAACAGGCGCCCCGGCGAGCCCATCAGGCGCTCGGCGACGGCGGCCAGCGGCGCCGCCTTGGCGGCGGCCAGCGCATCGGGACCCAGCACACCCTGCGCCACCAAATGGATGGCCAGGTACAGCACGGTCACCCCGATCATCGCGATGGCGAGGGCGCGCGGCACCGTCTTCGACGGATCCTTGACCTCGCCGGTCGGCACGAGCGCGCTCTCCACGCCGGTAAAGGCGAAGATGAGGACGATGGCGGTGCGCGCAAATGAACTCGCCGCCGGCAAGCTGGCCACCGCGAGGTTCGCCGGGGCCACCGCGAGCGCGCCGACCGCCACGAGGACGAGCAGCGGCAGGAGCTTGGCCACGCTCACCACGGTGATCAACCGGGTTCCCTGTCGGACCCCGCGCACGTTCACCCCCGCCAGGAAGGCGAACGTGACGGCGAGCACCAGCGCGCGCGGCACCGGGGCGCCGAGCGCAGGAATGAGGACGCCGATGAACCCCGCATAGGCGCTGGAGACCGACGCCATGGCGGTGGTGCCCAGCAACCAGAGGAGCACGCCGCTCATGAACCCCGCGTACGGCCCAAAGACCAGTTCGACGTAGGCGTAGGGGCCGCCCGTCATCGACACGCGGCTGCCCGCCTCGGCAAAGCAGAGCACGATCAGCCCCATCGCGAGCGCGCAGATGACGTACACCAGCGGCGCGGACGGCCCGATCATCTCGGTCACGGAGCCGGGCAACCGGAAGATCCCCCCGCCCACGGTGGTGTTGAAGATCGCGGCGGAGAGCCCGAGCACACCGATGGCTCGGGTGAGACCGCGCTCGGCGTCGGCGACGGGGGTGACGTGGGGAGCTGCGCTCATAATGGCAGTCGCTGGGGTAACGGAGGGAACGACGATCGCTTAATGTCGGTTAGGTATCGTTGAACCGATACCCCTACACCCTGTTTCCAGGAGCCTCCTCTCATGACGTCCATTCGCCTGTTCCTCGCGGCCGCACTGCTGGCGGCCACCTTCTCGACACCCGCGGCGGCGCAGGGATTGTCGTCGCGCCAGACCGCCGTGGCGCCGGCGGCGGCGACCGCGCCGATGCTGTCGCTCCAGTCCGTGGGCGTTCGCCGCGCCGCGGATGCGCCGGCGCCAGCAAGAAACCCGGCACCGTTCCGCGCCGACACCAAGCAGAACCGCGGCCTGATGATCCTGGGCGGCGCCGGCATGCTGACGGGTGCCGTGATCGGCGGCGACGCCGGCTCGCTGATCAGCGTGGGCGGCGCGGTGGTGTTTCTCTGGGGCCTGTACCAGTATGTGAAGTAGTCGACGGGTGACGGGCGATGGATTCCTCCGGTCCTCGCCCGTCGCCAATCGTTCATCGCCCATCGCCTTGCCCCAGGGAATGACCTCGCCCGCCCACTCCGGCATCCCCCCGCGCGTGGCCCTCGTGCTCGGCGGCGGGGGCCTGAAGGGCTTCGCGCACATCGGCGTGCTGCGCGCGCTCGAGGAGCGCGGCATTCGTCCGACGGTGGTGGCCGGGACGAGCATCGGCGCGCTGATCGGCGCCGCGTATGTGCGTGGGCTGACCGTGGATGCCATCGAGGCACGGGCGCTGTCGTTGCGCAAACCAGACCTGTTCCGCGTCAACCACCTCGGCATGGTGATGAAGCGGATGCTCTCGCCTGCGCTCTACCTTGAGGAGCCGCTGCAGGAGATCGTGGACGCGCTCGCGCCGGAAGGCACCTTTCGCGACCTCGCGGTCCCGCTGCTGGTGAACACGGTGGACCTCGAGCGGGGTTCGCAGGTGGTGTGGGGCCTGCCCGGACTCACCGATGTCCGCGTGACGGACGCCGTCTATGCCTCGTGTGCCTTGCCGGGCTTCTTTCCGCCCCGCATCATCGGCGGACGCACCTGCGTCGACGGCGGCGTGATGGACAACGTGCCGGCGCTGGCCGCGTCGCGAAACGTCGACGCCGTGATCGCCGTGGACGTGGGAAGCACCAGCCTGGCGGCCGCACGACGCATCAAGGACAAGGGCTTTGCCGCCATTTCCATGCGCTCCGCGCAGGTGATGATGCGTTCGCTGGGGCAGTTGCAGCTTGCTTCGTGGAGCGGGCCACCGCTGCTGCTCGTGCGCCCCCCGGTATGGAAGTACAACTGGTTCAGCTTCGTGCATTCGCGCACGATGATCGACGCGGGCTACGCCGCGGCGTGCGAAGCGCTCGACAACGTGGGGGACACCCTCTACTCGGCCAGCGGCGTCTTTCCGCGGCGGCACGTGGACATCCTGGTCGACCAGGACAAGTGCACCGGATGCGGCATGTGCGCGGTGATGGCTCCCGGGGTGATGGCGATCAGCGCCGACGGCAAGGCGCACGTGACGGAGCGCGCGCTCGACTGGTCGCGCGCCGACGGCGCCTTCGTGAACGAGTGCCCGGTGCAGGCCATCTCGGTGGAGGCCACCGAGCGCGACGGCCGGCGGCACCAGACCATGGAGTTCAAGATCGTCGTCGACTGAGGGGGCGCCGCCTCCCCCTCGCCATGGGCACCGCGCGTCCGTATAATTGAAGCAGCCTGAGTACCGCGCCGATATCCGGTATTCAGTGGCTCCGGCCATCACTCCGCCCCACGACATCGCGCGGGCGACCAGCCAGAAAAAAAACCCGGCCATGGCATCTTCGAACAGCTTCGGTAGCCGCTCGACGCTCAGCGTCGATGGCAAGACGTACACCTACTATCGGCTCGACGCCGTTGCCGGCCTTGCCGGCAGCACCGCCCGGTCGCTTCCGTTCTCGCTCAAGGTTCTCCTGGAGAACCTGCTGCGCAACGAAGACGGCGCCTTCGTGAAGAAGGCCGACGTCGAGGCGCTGGCCACCTGGAACGTGACCGCCGGAAAGGATCAGGAGATCGCGTTCCGCACCAGCCGCGTGCTGCTGCAGGACTTCACCGGCGTGCCCTGCGTGGTGGACCTCGCGGCGATGCGCGACGCGCTGGCCGAACTCGGCGGTGATGCGCGCAAGATCAACCCGCTGCAGCCGGTGGACCTCGTCATCGACCATTCGGTGCAGATCGACGAGTACGGCACCGACGCGGCGTTCATGATCAACGTGAACCTCGAGTACGAGCGGAACCACGAGCGCTACCAGTTCCTGCGCTGGGGCCAGACCGCCCTCAAGAACTTCCGCGCCGTCCCGCCGGGCACGGGCATCTGCCATCAGGTGAACCTCGAGTACCTGGCGCAGGTGGTCTTCGTGAACCCCGAGACCGGGGACGCCTACTGCGACTCGCTGGTGGGCACCGACTCGCACACGACGATGATCAACGGGCTCGGCGTGCTGGGCTGGGGCGTGGGCGGCATCGAAGCCGAGGCGGCCATGCTGGGCCAGTCCGTGTCGATGCTCATTCCCGAGGTGATCGGATTCAAGCTCACCGGCACGTTGCCCACCGGGGCGACGGCGACCGACCTGGTGCTCACCTGCACGGAGATGCTCCGCAAGAAGAAGGTCGTGGGCAAGTTCGTCGAGTACTTCGGCGACGGCCTGGCGGGGTTGTCGCTCGCGGACCGCGCCACGATTGCCAACATGGCCCCCGAGTACGGCGCGACCATGGGCTTCTTCCCCGTCGACGACGAGACGCTCAAGTACCTGCGCCTCTCGGGACGCGATGAACATCACGTGCAGCTGGTCGAGGCGTACTGCAAGGCGCAGGGACTGTTCCGCGAGGCGGGCACTCCCGACCCCGTGTTCAGCGACACGCTCACGCTCGACCTGTCGACCGTCGTGCCGTCGCTCGCCGGCCCCAAGCGGCCGCAGGATCGCATTCCGCTCACGCAGGTGAAGGCCAACTACGGGGCGTCGCTGAAGGCGCACGTCGAACAGCAGGCCGCCGCGGCGGCCGGCAAGGGACAGCCCGCGCCCGTCGCCGTGCCGCAGCACCTGTCGCATCGTGGCAAGGACTTCGACCTCATTGATGGTGCCGTGGTGATCGCCGCGATCACGAGTTGCACCAACACGTCCAACCCGAGCGTCATGCTGGCCGCGGGCCTCGTCGCACAGAAGGCCGTCGCGCGGGGGCTTACCAGCAAGCCGTGGGTCAAGACGTCGCTGGCGCCGGGCTCCAAGGTCGCCAAGGATTACTTCGACAAGGCCGGCGTGCAGCCCGCGCTCGACGCGCTCGGCTTCCAGATTGCCGGCTACGGCTGCACCACATGCATCGGCAACTCCGGCCCGCTCCCCGAGGCCATCAGCAAGGGGATCGACGACGGCAAGCTGACGGTGGCCGCGGTGCTCAGCGGCAACCGCAACTTCGAGGGGCGCGTGAACCCGCAGACGCGCTTCAACTACCTCGCGTCGCCGCCGCTCGTGGTGGCCTACGCACTGGCCGGCCGCATGGACATCGACTTCGATGCCGAACCGATCGGGACGGGGACCGACGGCACGCCCGTCTTCCTGAAGGACATCTGGCCGACGACCAAGGAAGTCGAGGACGTCGTGTTGTCCAGCGTGAAGCGCGAGTACTTCGTCCGGCAGTACGCCGACGCCTTCGGCGGCGACGCGCAGTGGAAGGCCATCGCCGTCCCGACGGGCGACCGCTACACCTGGGACGACAAGTCCACCTACGTGAAGCACCCGCCGTACTTCGAGGGGATGACCATGACCCCGCCCGGAGTGCTGCCGGTCACCGGCGCCCGCGTGCTGGGCATGTTCGGCGACTCCATCACGACCGACCACATCTCTCCGGCGGGATCGATCGCCGAGAAATCGCCGGCCGGCGTCTGGCTCAAGTCGCTCGGCGTGGAGAAAAAGGACTTCAACTCGTACGGCGCGCGACGCGGCAACCACGAAGTGATGATGCGCGGCACCTTCGCCAACATCCGGCTCAAGAACGAACTGACGCCGGGGCTGGAGGGGTGGTGGACGCGTCTCGCGGAGGGCGCCGAGCCGACGTCGTTCTTTGAGGCGAGCGAGGCGCACAAGGCAGCCGGCACGCCGCTGGTGATCGTTGCCGGCAAGGAGTACGGCACCGGTTCGTCGCGCGACTGGGCCGCCAAGGGGACGATGCTCCTCGGCGTGCGGGCAGTGATCGCGGAGAGCTTCGAGCGCATCCATCGCTCGAACCTCGTGGGGATGGGGGTGATCCCGTGCGAGTTCGTGAACGGCGAGTCACGCCAGTCGCTGGGGCTCACCGGCTTCGAGACGATCAGTATCGAGGGGATGAGTGACACCATGACGCCGCGCGCCGCGCTGACAGTGAAGGCCGTGGCCGCCGATGGCGCGACGAAGACGTTCCAGGTGCGTAGCCGCATCGACACGCCGGAAGAGCTGAACTACTACCGGAACGGCGGAATCCTGCCGTATGTGTTGAGGAATCTGGCGAGGTAGGGAACGACAGAGCGCACGAGCGCACGAGCGCACGAGCGCACGAGCGCACGAGCGTGGGATCACGAGAGGGGCCGGCGTCAGAGCCGGTCCCTCTTGCGTTCGTGCATTCGTGCGCTCCCCGTCGTATTCTTTTCCCGTGCACACCACCGTCATCGTCAATCCGGCCTCCGGCCGCGGCGCCGGCGCGCGGCAGTTGGCGCGCCTCACGGCGCTCTTCGCCGCACACGGCGTCACCGACGTCCGTACCACCGCCGCGCCCGGCGATGAGGCGCGCGTGGTCGGCGAGGCCGTGCGGGACGGCGCCACCACCATCGCCGTGGCCGGCGGCGACGGCACCTGGGGCAAGTCCGCGGTGGCGCTCGCCCGGCTGGGCTCGCCGGCACGCATGGCGTTCCTCGCCAACGGCACCGGCAACGACTTTGCCAAGAACTTCGCCACGCCCGCCGCCGACCACGAGGCGATGGCCGCCCTCGTCGCGCACGGAACGCGCGAGCAGCGCGTCGACCTCGGCAGCATCGACGACCGGTGGTTCCTCAACGTCGCCGGCTTCGGGTTCGACGTCGCAGTGAACGTCGACGCCCTGCAGGACACCGGGCGACTGCGCGGCAACGCCGTCTACATCGCCGCGGCCCTCCGGCAGCTCTTCCGCTACCGGGGCTTCCGCGCCACCGCCGACGTCTTCGGCGACTCGGCGCCGCGCATGCGAATGATGTTCATCATCTCCAACGGAAAGAACTTCGGCGGCGCCTTCCTGATCGCGCCCAGCGCGCGCGTCGATGACGGGCTGCTCGACTTCGTGAGCATCGGCGACGTCCACAACCTTGCGCGCATTCCGCTCCTGGCGCGCGCGTTCCGCGGCGCCCACCTCGCGCACCCCAAGGTCGAGGCCGTGCGCGCCGCGGCGGCCACCATCACGTTCGACGCTCCTCCGGTCATTCAGGTCGACGGCGACCTGTGCGACGCAACGAGCGCCACCGTGCGGATCGGCGTCGTCCCCAACGCGCTGCGCGTACTCGTCGGCTAGCGCCGCGGCTTGCGCGGGAGTCCCGGCGTGCCACCACTATCGCGACCCATGATCTCGCGCATCGCGCTCCGCTTCTGGTCCGGCGTCAGTCGATCCCAACGGGCGCGAATCGTCCCCTGCTCCTGCGGCGACATCTGCGCCCAGGTGCGCGCCGAAATGAGGTAGGGATTCACCGACGCCGAGTCGAGCGACAGCGGTCCCGCGCCATCGCGATTGAAGCGCGGCTGCCCCAGTGTCTGCCCCGGTTGCTGCCCCGGTTGCTGCCCCGGTTGCTGCCCCGGTTGCTGCCCCGGTTGCTGCCCGGGTAGCTGCCCCCCGCGCGGCAATCGTGCATCGCTGAACTGCAGCCGGCTGGTGTCGCCCGCAGCAACATCGATCACGAACTGCGGGGGCACGTACTGCCGACCCTCCTGAGCCACGCGCACAACGTGACGTCCTGGGGGGACCGAGAGGATCGCCGGCGTCGACACGGCCGCTTCCTTTTCGTCGATGAAGAGCCGCGGGTTCCCGCCGCGCACCGTCACCGACAGGTGCCCGTCGGGCGCCGCCGCAGGGGGCGCCGCCGCGCGAGCCGCCGCGTCCTCCCCCTGCCGTGTTTCGGCACGTTCGGCGCGGCGCTGCGCGTCGAGTGCGATCTGGCGCGTCTCGCCGAGTTCGCGCGTCAGGCGATCCGTGAGCGTATCCGCCGCCATGGGGGCAGCACTTACTGCCGGCGGCGGCACGTCCCGCGATTTCCTCCACGCGCTCCAGCCCACCGCTGCGGCAGTCAGCACAAGCACCGCCGCCGAG
>CANNKR010000139.1 GCA_947504615.1 Gemmatimonadota bacterium
GCATCCTGCTGATCGATGAAGTGATGACACCGGACAGTTCGCGGTTCTGGCCGGCCGACCAGTACACGGCCGGGCGCACGCAGCCCAGCTTCGACAAGCAGCCGCTGCGCGACTGGCTCGACGCCGAGCGCCGCGCCGGTCGCTGGGACGGCAACGCGCCGCCGCCGGCACTCCCCGACGCGGTGATTGCCGCCACCAGCGAGCGGTACCTGGACGCCTTCCGCCGGATCACCGGCGTTCCCCTTGATACGAGCGCCCTCTGATGAAGTTCGCCCGCGAAGGAAAGCCGTTCATGTGGATCGCCTCGGTGGTCGCGCTGGCGGTGACCGGTGCGTCCCTGATCCGCCATTCCACGCTGCTCGAGTTCGTGGCCGGCGTGTGCATCCTGCTGGCCGTGTGGGTCGCATACTTCTTTCGCGACCCCGAGCGCGACGGTGATCGCGGGGCGCAGCTGGCGATCGCCCCCGCCGACGGCAAGGTCGTGCAGGTGATGGAAGTCGACGAGCCGTCCTTCATCCACGGGCGGTCGCTCAAGATCTCGATCTTCATGAACGTCTTCAGCGTGCACGTGAACCGGTACCCGGTCAGCGGACGCGTGACCTACACGCACTACAACCCCGGCAAGTTCCTGAACGCCGCGGTGGACAAGGCCTCGCTCGAGAACGAGATGTCGTCGGTCGGCATCGAGAGCGGCACGTACCGCGTGCTGGTGCGCCAGATTGCCGGACTCGTGGCGCGTCGCATCATCACCTACAGCCGGCCGGGCGACCCGTGCGAGCAGGGGCAACGGTTCGGCATCATCCGATTTGGCTCCCGCGTGGACATCTACCTGCCCCCGGACAGCACGCCGCGCGTCCGCATTGGGGAGCACACCGTCGCCGGTACCACGGTCATCGCGGAGCTCCCCTGATGCGCCGCCCGTCCCTGCCTCGCCCCTCGATGGTGATGCTTCCCAACGGATTCACGCTGGGCAGCCTGTTCTTCGGCATCTTCGCGATCGTGGCGGCGGCCCGGGGCGAGCATGTGCGGGCGGGCTGGTACATCGTCATTGCCGCGTTCCTCGACATGTTCGACGGGCGCATCGCCCGCGCGACCAACACGAGCAGCCGGTTCGGCGAGGAGCTCGATTCGCTGGTCGACGCCATCTCGTTCGGTCTCGCGCCGGCGCTGATGATGTACTTCGCCGAGCTCAACCACACGGGGTGGGACTGGATTTTCGTCTGGTTGTACGCGGCCTGCGCCGTGATGCGGCTGGCGCGCTTCAACGTCGAGCAGGCCGGGAAGAAGAAGATCTTCTTCCAGGGATTGCCGAGCCCGGCCGCCGCCGGCACCCTGGCGACCTACTACTGGTTCTCGCAGACCGAGCTGTACCAGCAGACGACCATCGGCGATCTGCCGTGGCAGTCGATCCTGCGATTCCTGATGATCGCCCTGTCGTTCCTGATGATCAGCAACGTGCCCTACCCCGCATGGCCACGGTTCTCGCTGCGCAACTGGTACGGGGCACTGGGCGTCGTGGTGTTCGTGGGTGTCATCGTCGCGATGTTCCTGCTGCCGAAGCAGTTCTTCTTCCCCTTCGGCCTGTTCTATGTGGCGTCCGGCGTGGTGGTCGCCATCGTGCACGGGCTGTTCGACATGCCCTCCCCTTTCGCGGAGTCCGACGAGACCCCCGAAGAGGCCGCGGCATCCGCCAGCGTTCGCCCGGGTGGGGATCAGGACCTCGACGAAGCGGACAACGACGAACCCATTCGCCGCCGCCGTCGGCGCCGCGGCCGCGGCGATCGCAGCGGCCCTGACCATGGCTCTCCCGAGGGTAACGCTCCGTGAAGCATTTTCGCGTCAACGTGCACATCGTCCCGCGCAAGGGACTGCTGGACCCGCAGGGCAAGGCGGTGGGCGACGCGCTGCACACCCTGGGTTTCACCGCCCTCCGTGACGTGCATGTCGGCCGCTACCTCGTGATCGAGATGGCCGCCGCCGATGCCACCGCCGCCGAGACGGCCGTGCGCGAGATGTGCGCGCGCCTGCTCGCCAACCCGGTCACCGAGGACTTCGAGATCGCCGCGGTGACCGCCGCATGAAGTTCGGCATCGTCAGCTTTCCCGGTTCGAACTGCGACGACGACGCGCTGTTCGCCGCCACCGAGACGCTTCGGCAGCCGGCGGTGAAGCTCTGGCACAAGGATCACGACCTGCAGGGGAGCGACGTCATCATCCTGCCCGGCGGATTCAGCTATGGCGACTACCTGCGCGCCGGTGCGATCGCCCGTTTCTCGCCCATCATGCGCGAAGTGGCCGCCCACGCCCAGCGGGGCGGACCGGTGATCGGCATCTGCAACGGGTTCCAGATTGCGTGCGAAGCCGGCTTGCTGCCGGGCGCGCTGATGCGAAACGCGGGCCTGCAGTTCCTCTCGATGCCGGTGACGATTCGCGTGGAGAACACCGGCACGCACTGGACGTCGCGGTGCCACGCGGGACAGTGCCTCACCATGCCGATCGCCCACGGGGAGGGACGCTACACCGTGGACAGCGAGACGCTCGAGAAAGTCGAGGGGGAGGGGCTGGTGGTCTTTCGCTATGTGAATGCGTTGGGCGAAACCACCGACGCCGCCAACGTGAACGGGTCGCTCGACAACATCGCCGGCGTGCGCAACGTCGCCGGCAACGTCGTGGGGCTCATGCCGCACCCCGAACGGGCGCTCGATGCCCTGCTGGGTTCCACCGATGGACTCGTGCTGTTCGAGTCCGTACTCGCCGCCGTGCACGCCTGACCGAGGAGATCCCATGCGCTACGTACTCGTTCTTTCATTCCTCGCCGCACTCCAGCCGCTGTCCGGTCAGGCCGTCATCGACCCCGGCATGCCGAAGACGCAGGTGATCGCCCGCCTTGGTGCGCCTGCCCTCGAACGCACCACGGGGGACGCCACGTACCTGTTCTACAAGAACGGGTGCGAGCGTACCTGTGGCATGAACGACGTCGTGCTCCTCGACAAGGGCGCCGTGGTGGACGCGCTGTTCCGGTCGGACAAGCGGCGGTACAGCGGCAGCAGCTCGTCGCCGCGGGCCATTCCCGCCAAGGAAGCGATGAAGGCCAAGGCGACCAAACCGCCCGCCGGCGACGCGGCGGACGCCAGTGCACCACTGACGCTCTCGATCACGGGCAAGAAGCCCGCGGCGGCAACGCCGGCGAAACCCGACCAGAAGCCCAAACCGTAGCCCGACACTGCGCTGGCAGTAGCCGATCGCCCGCGGCGCCCCCTGCACGGACCGCACCCCTATCACTTCCATCAAGCCTCCAGCCATGCCCGTGAAGCCATCGAATCCCGAGTCCGAGTACTTCCTCAAACTCGATGCCGAACTCATCAAGGAGCATCGCACCCGGCTGAATGCCGAGCGAGAGCGCACGGAGCGCAAGGCGCACTACATGAAGTGCCCCAAGTGCGGTGCGGACCTCACCGAGACCGACTACCATCACGTGAAGGTGGATTTCTGCCAGGGCTGCCGCGGCATGTGGCTCGACGCCGGCGAGGTCGAGATGATCCGGCACGTCAAGGAATCCAATATCGACGTCTTTCTGCGCGACCTGATTAAGGGACTCCCCCGCAAGTGACCGCCACTCCACGCGCCGGCGATCCGGTCATCTCCGCGGCGCTCGTCGCCGAGCACGGCCTGACGCCGGACGAATACGTCCGTCTCTGCACGATGCTGGACCGCACACCGACCTTCACCGAGCTCGGCGTCATCTCGGCGCTGTGGAGTGAGCACTGCTCCTACAAGCATTCGCGACCGGTGCTGAAGACGCTGCCGACCGAGGCGCCGTACGTCCTGCAGGGCCCCGGCGAGAACGCCGGCGTCATCAGCATCGGCGACGGGCTCGCGGTGGCCTTCAAGATCGAGTCGCACAACCACCCGTCGGCCGTCGAGCCCTATCAGGGCGCGGCCACCGGCGTCGGCGGCATCCTGCGCGACGTCTTCACCATGGGCGCGCGCCCCATTGCGATGCTCAACTCGCTGCGCTTCGGGTCGCTCGACACGCCGCGCGTGCGCTTTCTCGTCGGCGGCGTGGTCAAGGGCATTGGCGACTACGGCAACTGCGTGGGCATCCCCACCGTGGCCGGCGACGTGATGTTCGACGCCAGCTACGAGGGCAACCCGCTGGTGAACGCGATGTGCGTCGGCCTGCTGCGCGAAGATGAGCTGATCCGCGCCAAGGCCGAAGGCATCGGCAATCCGATCATCGCCGTGGGCGCCCGCACCGGACGCGACGGCATCCACGGGGCGTCGTTCGCGTCCGAGGACCTGAGCGAGGAGAACGAGGCCAAGCGACCGCGCGTGCAGGTGGGCGATCCATTCACCGAAAAGCTTTTGCTCGAAGCGTCGCTCGAACTCATCCAGAGCGGCCACATCGTGGCCATCCAGGACATGGGCGCGGCCGGCCTCACCTCGTCGTCGGCCGAGATGGCGGAGCGCGGGGACGTGGGCGTCACCATCGACACGCTCAAGGTGCCGGTGCGTGAATCCGGCATGACGCCGTACGAGATCCTGCTCAGCGAATCTCAGGAACGGATGCTCGTGGTGGCCATCAAGGGCCGCGAAGACGAAGTGAAGAAGATCCTCTTCAAGTGGGACCTGACCGCCGAGGTCATCGGCGAGGTCATTGCCGAGCCCGTCTACCGCGTCACGGAGGGCGACCATGTGGTCGCCGAGTTTCCCGGCGTGCGCCTCGTCACCGACTGCCCGCAGTATCACCCCGAGGCCCGCGAGAGCGACGAGGCCGTGGCGCGCCGTGCGCGCGACGTGCACGCAGTGCCCGAGAAGCCCGAGGAATCGGACCCGGCCTGGACGCTGGAACGCCTCCTCGAGGCGCCGACCATCGCGAGCAAGCGCTGGATCACCCGGCAGTACGATTCCACCGTGCGCACGAGCACGGTCATGGGCCCGGGCGACGGCGACGCCGCCGTGATCCGCGTGCGCGGGACCACCAAGGCCATTGCGGTCAAGACCGACTGCAACGGCCGCTATGTCTTCCTCGACCCGCGCGTCGGCGGGCGCATCGCGGTGGCCGAGGCGGCGCGCAACGTCGCCTGCGTCGGCGCGCGCCCCATGGCGATCACCAACTGCCTGAACTTCGGCAACCCGAAGAAGCCCGAGGTGTTCTTCCAGTTCCGCGAAGCCGTCTACGGCATGGGAGATGCCTGCCGCGCACTCGGCACCCCGGTGACGGGCGGCAACGTGTCGCTCTACAACGAAAATCCCCAGGGCGCGATCTACCCCACCCCGGTCATCGGCATGGTGGGGCTCATCGACGACGTGCGCCACATCACGCGCTCGTCGTTCGCCACGCCCGGCCTGGACATCGTGCTGCTGGGCGACAACACCGGGGAACTGGGCGGGAGCGAATACCTGTCGTGGATTCACGGGGTCGTCGCCGGCGCACCGCCGGCGTGCAGCCTCGACGGCGAGAAGGCACTGATCGACGCGCTGCTCGAGGGCATCGGCGCGTCGCACGTGGCGTCCGCGCACGACTGCTCCGAAGGGGGACTCGCCGTGGCGCTGGCCGAGTGCTGCATTGGCAACGAGGATCATCCCACCGGCGCGCAGGTGGACCTGTCACCGTGGGCCGCGCTGCCGTTGCGCGCGCTGCTGTTCGGGGAGGCGCAGGGGCGCGTGGTCGTCTCGACGGCCAACGCTCAGGCATTGCTGGCCATTGCCGCGCGTCACGGCGTGCCGGCCCGGGTGATCGGCACCGTGCAGAGCGCCAGTGCCGGATTCACGATCACCGTCGGCCCGCGCGTCCTGCGAGCCGCGACCGATCGCCTGTCGACGGCGTTTCACACCGCCCTGCCGCGCGCGATGAAGAAGGCCGCGGCGGAAGTGGTTGAGCGGGACCCGGCCCTCGCCGGAGGGACGCGCTGATGTGCGGCATCTTCGGCATTTCGGGGCACCCCGACGCAGCGAACATCACGCACCTCGGCCTGTACTCGCTGCAGCATCGCGGTCAGGAATCCACCGGCATCGTCGCGGTGGACGATGACGGCACCGCGCTCGCGGTGCGCAAGATGGGCCTCGTGTCGGACGGGTTCGACGACAAGGGCATTGCCTCGCTGCACGGAGGGACCGCCATTGGGCACACGCGCTACTCGACGGCCGGCTCGAGCAGCATCGAGAACGCACAGCCGGTGTTCGTGCGCTTCCGCGGCGGGCACATTGCGCTGGCGCACAACGGCAACCTGACCAACGCCGTGCAACTGCGCGGCGAGCTCGAGGCGGACGGGTCGATCTTTGCGTCCAGCATGGACAGTGAAGTGATCGTCCACCGCATCGCCAAGTCCCGGGCGGAGCGCCCGGAGCAGCAACTGGCCGAGGCGCTGGCCGGCGTGGAAGGCGCGTTCTCGCTGGTCGTCGTCATCGGCAAGACGCTGGTGGCGGCGCGCGACCCCAACGGCTGGCGTCCCCTGGTCATGGGCAAGCTCGGCGACGCCTACGTCTTTGCGTCCGAGACCTGCGCGCTCGACATCGTCGGCGCCTCGGTGGTGCGCGATGTGGAACCCGGCGAGATCGTGGCCATCGACGAGCACGGGGTGCGCTCGCTGCAGACCCCGCCCTCCCCGGTGCTCCATCGCTGCGTCTTTGAATACATCTACTTCGCGCGCCCAGACAGCCGCGTCTTCGGCGGCTCGGTGGACCGCGCGCGGCGCGCCCTGGGACGTCAGCTGGCCAGGGAGCAGCCCGCCCCCGGGGCCGACCTGGTGTTCGCCGTGCCCGACTCGTCCAACTCGGCCGCCCTCGGCTACGCCGAGGAGTCGGGGCTGCAACTCGAGCACGCGCTCATCCGCAATCACTACGTCGGGCGCACGTTCATCCAGCCGACGCAGGCGGGCCGCGACGCCAAGGTGAAGGTGAAGTACAACGCCGTGCGCGAAGTGCTGGAGGGAAAGAAGGTCGTGATGGTGGACGATTCGATCGTCCGCGGCACCACGACCCGCGGGCTCGTGGCACTGCTGCGCGCGGCGGGGGCCAAGGAAGTACACATGCGCGTCTCGTCGCCCCCGATCACCGGTCCCTGCTATTACGGCATCGACACCCCCGAAAAGGAATACCTGATTGCCGCGAACATGTCGATCGCGGAAGTTGGCAAGGCGATTGGTGTGGATTCACTCGGCTATTTGACGCTCGAAGGAATGCTCGGAGCCGTGCCCGGCGGCCCCGATGGATTTTGCCATGCCTGCTTTTCCGGGCAGTATCCCACGCAGCCCCCCATCGACATCAAGCGGTACCGGTCCGGCGTGTAACGCGTCGCACCGGCCACCGACGGAGAGGTGGTTCGATGACGCAGTCCGTATTCTTTTTCGGCAAGGGGCGCGCGGAAGGGACGCGCGAGTGGAAGGACCTGCTCGGTGGCAAGGGCGCCAACCTGGCGGAGATGACGAACCTGGGGATTCCGGTGCCTCCCGGATTCACTATCTCGTGCCCGATGTGCGACGCCTACCTTCGGGACGGCAAGACCCCGGATGGGCTGCGTGAAGAAGTCGACCTCGCCATCACGCGGCTCGAGGAGGCCAGCGGCCGCCGGTTTGGCGACCCCGAGAACCCCCTGCTCGTCTCGGTGCGCAGCGGGGCGCGCGTCTCGATGCCCGGGATGATGGAGACCATCCTCAACCTCGGCCTCAATGACCAGACGGTCGCAGGGCTTGCCCGGCTGAGCGGGAATCCGCGGTTCGCCTGGGACTCGTACCGCCGCTTCCTGCAGATGTACGGCGAAGTGGTGCTCAACGCCCCCAGCCATCACTTCGAGGCACTGCTGGCCGCCAAGCGCATGGTCAGCGGCGTGCAGTCCGATGCCGACGTCCCGGTGGAGCTGCTGCAGGCGCTCGTCGTCGAATACAAGGCGCTGGTGCGATCCAGCGTGCACCACGTGTTCCCCATGGATCCGCGCGAACAGCTGTGGGGCGCCATCGAGGCCGTGTGGCGGTCGTGGAACATCAAGCGCGCCGTGGATTACCGGAGGCAGTACAACATTCCGGAGGCGCCGGGCACCGCCATCAACATCGTGGCGATGGTTTTCGGCAACCTGGGCGACGATTCCGGTACGGGGGTCGCCTTCACGCGCGACCCGTCCACGGGCGCCAAGCGGTTCTATGGCGAGTTCCTGGTGAATGCGCAGGGTGAAGACGTGGTGGCCGGCATCCGGACGCCGCTCCCCATCGACCTCATGGCCACCTCCCTGCCCGCCGCGCACGTGGAGCTGTTGCGCGTGCAGGAGACACTGGAGACCCATTTCCGCGACATGCAGGACCTGGAATTCACGGTGGAGAAAGGGACGCTCTACCTGTTGCAGACGCGCACGGGCAAGCGCACGGTGGGTGCGGCGGTGCGCATTGCGCGCGACATGGTGAATGAGGGACTCATCACGAAACTCGAGGCCGTGCATCGCGTGCAGCCGCAGCAGCTCGACCAGCTGCTGCATCCCGTCATCGACACCGGCGGCGGGCAGGTGCCCATTGCCACCGGTCTGCCGGCCAGCCCGGGCGCGGCGAGCGGCGTGGCCGTGTTCGATGCGGACGTGGCCGAGGCGCGCGCGCGGAAGGGCGAGAAGGTGATTCTGGTGCGTGACGAGACGACGCCCGACGATTTTCACGGCCTGGTGGCCGCCCGCGCCGTGCTCACGGCACGCGGCGGC
>CANNKR010000140.1 GCA_947504615.1 Gemmatimonadota bacterium
AGCGTGCGCGCAAGGAAGTCCATCGGCTGCGCGCCGGCGCAGACGCCATCGCGGTGGGTATTGGCACGGTTCTGGCCGACGACCCCGCGTTGACCGTCCGGGGCGTCCGCAAACCGCGGGTGGCGCCCTTGCGGGTCGTCTTCGACCGCCAGGCCAGGCTTCCGTTGGACAGCCAGCTCGTGCGCACCGCCCGCCGCCTCCCGACGGTCATCGTGACGGATTCGGCCCACCCAGCGCTCATCGCCCCCCTGGCGCGCAAGGGCGTGGAGGCCATGCCCGTCCCGGACCTCGAGGCCGCGCTGCAGGCGCTGCACGGCCGCGGCATCCACCATTTGCTGGTCGAGGGAGGTGCGGCGCTCGCTGGCAGCCTTCTGGGCCACAATCTGGTTGACCGGTTGGTTATCTTTGGGGCTCCCGTCTTTCTGGGGGCCGGGGCGTTGGGCGCGTTCTCATCGGTGCCCGCGGCCGCGGTCAGTGCGCTGCCACGCTGGCGGGTCATCGAGCGCCGTGAACTTGACGATGACCTGATGACCGTGCTCGCTCCACCCGCTGTTTGATAGACGCTGTCATTCTCTGTCGTACTCTGTCGTTCTCTGTCTCTTTCTCTCCCCGCATGTTCACTGGCCTAATCACAGACGTCGGCACTATCGACCGCGTGCAAACCACCGCTGCCGGGCGGGAGTTCGTCATGCGGACGGCCTACGGGGCGTTGGGTGACGGCGAAAGCATCGCCTGTGATGGGGTGTGCCTCACGGTCAGAGAGCACGCCGCGGGGTCCTTTACTGTGGCGGCCGTGGTGACGACGCTCGAGCGCACGACGCTTGGCACGTGGTCCGAGTCGCGGCGCGTCAACCTCGAGCGCGCGCTGGCCATTGGCGACCGGCTGGGCGGGCACATCCTGCAGGGGCATGTCGACGCGGTGGCCGAGGTGGTGCGCGTGGCGCAGCGTGACGACGCCTGGCTGGTGGACCTTGCCCTCGGCGACGAGTGGATGCCCCTGATGGTCCCGCATGGGTCCATTGCGGTGAACGGCGTCAGCCTGACCGTGAATGAGCGGCTCACCGGCGGCGTGCAACTTTCTCTTATTGAATACACCATGCGGCACACCGCGCTGGGCGACCTGCGCGTCGGTGACCGTGTCAACGTGGAAGCGGACGTGGTCGGCAAGTACGTGCAGCAGCTTGCGGCCGCCCACCTGCCGTCCATCGTCCACCGTCCAACGTCATAACCATGCCCTTCGCCACCGTCGAACAGGCGATCCAGGATCTTCGCACCGGCAAGTTCATCGTCGTGGCCGACGATGAGGATCGCGAAAATGAAGGCGACCTCATCCTCGCTGCCGAGTTCATCACGGCGGAGAAGGTGAACTTCCTCATGCAGGCCAAGGGGATGATTTGCGTCGCGCTGAGCGCGGCTCGGGTGCAGCAGCTCGAACTCCCGCTGATGGGCCACGAGAACACCGACGCCCTGCGCACCGCTTACACGGTCACGGTGGATGCCGCTCCGCGTTTTGGCGTGACCACCGGCATCAGTGCGTCCGACCAGGCGGCGACGATACTCCGCTGCGCCGATCCACTCGCCGTCCCGTCCGACTTTCGCCGTCCCGGTCACGTGCATCCGTTGCGCGCCCGCGAGGGCGGGGTGCTGGAGCGGGTCGGGCACACCGAAACCGCGGTGGATCTCATGCGCGCCGCCCGGCTGCAGCCGGCCGGCGTCATCTGCGAGATCCTGACCGAGGACGGGTCGACCGCCAAGCGTCCGCAGCTCGAGGCGTTCTGCAAGCAGCACGGCCTGACGTTCATCACGGTGGCGCAGGTGGTTGCTCACCGCCTGCAGAACGAGCGCCTGGTGCACCGGGTGGCCGACACGCGGCTCCCCACCGAGTTCGGCCAGTTCCGCGTCATCGGATACCGCAACGACGTCGACGCCCGCGAGCATGTGGCGCTGGTCATGGGCGACGTCACGGAGGGCGACGATGTGCTGGTGCGCATGCACTCCAAGTGCCTCACCGGCGACACCTTCCACTCACTCCGCTGCGACTGCCGCTGGCAGTTGCACGAGGCCATGCGCCTCATTGCCGAGGCCGGGCGCGGCGTCATCGTCTACCTCGACCAGGAAGGGCGGGGCATCGGGTTGCTGAACAAGCTCAAGGCGTACGAGTTGCAGGACAAGGGCGCCGACACCGTGGAGGCCAACGAGCGGCTCGGCTTTGCCCCTGACCTGCGGAACTACGGCATCGGCGCGCAGATCCTGCTGGATCTCGGGCTGCAGTCGATCCGTCCGATCACGAACAATCCCAAGAAGCTCGTGGGGCTCGAAGGCTACGGGCTGCGCCTGGGCGACCGCGTGCCGATCGTCTCGCCGACCACCGACGAGAACGCGAACTACCTCGAAACCAAGGTGCGCAAGCTTGGCCACCTGCGGGCACTGTAATGGCTGAGTTCGAAGGAGCCTCCACCGCGGCCGGACGGCGTTTCGTCGTCATCGGCAGCCGGTTCAATGCGGTCGTCACCCAGCCGCTCGTCGATGGCGCGCTGGACTGTCTCGTGCGGCACGGTGCCTCGTCCGACGACATCGACGTCGTCTGGGTGCCCGGGGCTTGGGAACTGGCGCCGGCCGTGGCGCGCGTCCTCCAGAGTGAGCGGTATGCCGCCGTGGTCGTCTGCGGGGCCGTCATCCGGGGCGAGACGCCGCACTTCGACTTCGTGGCCGGCGAGGCCTCGCGCGGACTGGCCGCGCTGCAGGGCGAGTTTGGCGTGCCCATCGGGTTCGGCCTGCTCACGACGGACACGCTCGAGCAGGCGCTGCAGCGCGCGGGCGGTGATCACGGGAACAAGGGCTGGGATTCGGCACTGGCCGCCATGCAGATGGCCGATCTCTTTGGACAGCTCGACGCGAGTGAGTCCATCGAGGACGAGGGCTGATGGCGCGCCTCGAGACGCGCGGACGTGCGCGTGCCCTGCAGGCGCTGTACGCGTGGGATGTGCGAGACGGCAAACCGCTCGACCGCGTGGCGTCGGACGTCTGGGATGATCTGGCGGTGACGCCCGAGGAGCGCGTCTTTGCCAGCGCGCTGGTCAACATCCTGATGGCGCAGGGGGCTGACCTCGACGCTGAACTCACCGAGGTCACGACCAACTGGCGCATCGAGCGGCTGGGTGCCATCGAGCGCTGCGTGTTGCGCCTCGGCGCGGCCGAGTTGACGCAGGGGAGCACGCCGCCACGCGTGATCATCCAGGAGGCCGTGCGCCTGGCGGAACGTTTCGGCAGCGCGCAGAGCGCGCGCTTCGTCAACGGCGTGCTCGACGCCCTCGCCCGGCGCATGGGCCAGCTCTAGTGCGCCTCCTGGTGGTGAACTGGCAGGATCGGGAGAATCCGCTGGCCGGCGGCGCCGAGATTCACCTGCACGAGATCTTCGAGCGCCTCGCCGCGCGCGGGCACGACGTCACGATGCTCTGTGGAGGCTGGCCCGGCTGCCCGCCGCGCGCGACGCTCGGCGGCATCGAGGTCCATCGCACGGGCATCCGGCAGACGTTCGCGCTGAAGGCCTGGGCGTACTACCGGCGGCACTTCGCGTCGACGCCGTTCGATGTCCTCGTGGAGGATATCAACAAGATGCCGCTGTATACGCCGTTATGGGGGGCGTCGCGGGTGGTGGCCTGCGTGCCGCACCTCTTTGGCGGCACGGCGTTCCAGGAACTGGCCGCACCGCTGGCGGCCGCCGTCTGGCTCTCGGAGCGCCCCATTCCGTTCGTCTATCGCGACACGCCGTTCGAGGCGATCAGCGAGAGTACGGCGGATGATCTCGTCGAGCGTGGCATCGCCCGCGATCATGTGCGCGTCATCTATCCGGGCGCGTCGTGCGAGTACTACACGCCCGATCCCGCGGGGCGCTCGCCCACTCCCGTGTTTGCCTATCTGGGCCGTCTCAAGAAGTACAAAGGGGTGGACCTCGTCATTCGCGCCTTCGCGCGCGTCGAGGATCCCCGGGCCGTGCTCGAGATCGCCGGCGAGGGGGACTTTCGTCCTGCGCTCGAGCAACTGACCGCGTCGCTTGACCTCACGGCGCGCGTGAAGTTTCTTGGCTATGTGGGCGAGGCGGAGAAGCTGGCGTTGTTGCGGCGCGCGTGGGCCACGGTCTTCGCGTCGCCCAAGGAAGGATGGGGGCTGACCAACATCGAGGCTTCGGCCTGCGGCACGCCCGTGGTGGCGTCGAACTCGCCGGGGATCCGCGAATCGGTGCGTCATGGGGAGACGGGATTTCTCGTGCCGCACGGCGACCTCGAGGCCATGGCGGCGGCCCTGCAGCGCCTCTGCGCTGCCCCTGAGCTGGTGGCGTCGCTGGGGGACAGCGGGCGCCGGTTTGCCTCGTCGTTCACGTGGGACCGCGCGGCCGACGATACCATCATGCATCTTCAGCAGGTGATCCAGACCGGAGGTTGAACTCGTGGAGATCGTCTTTTCGCACCGCGGCATCGCACTCACGGAGTCGATGCTCAAGAAGGCTGAACGGGCCATCCTCAAGGCCGCCGAACGTATCCCGCGCGCCACGGCGGCCACCGTGCGGTTCGACGAACACGGCCCGGAGCGCCGCGTCGAGATCGTGTTTACGGCGCCACGCGGCACGCGGCTTGTGGCCTCGAGCGTCGCCCGCTTCTGGGGGCCGGCGCTCGGTGACGTGCTCCTGAAGCTCGTGCGCCAGGCGTCCAAGGAACGTCGCACGCCCGTGCGGCGCGTCACCACCGCGAAGCGGAGCTGACATCCCGATGCCCTTGACCGTTCGCGCCCTCGTGGAGCGTCTGGGAGACGCCCTGCGTCTGACGGTGCTCGGGAGCCCCGAGGGGCTTGCTCGCGAGATCCCGACCTCCGATGCCTCGGGCCCCGGGCTCGTGCTGGCCGGTTATACCGGCCGGTTCGTGCACCAGCGCGTGCAGGTGCTCGGCGAAACCGAAGTGAGCTACCTCAGGTCGCTGGACGAGGACACGCGCCGGGCGCACCTGCGCACGTACTTCAGCTATCCGATCCCCTGCGTGATGGTCACCAAGGGGCAGTCGCTCCCCGAGGGGATGGAAGACGAGGCCCGGCGCGCGGGGCTCGCCATCCTGGTGTCGGAACTCAAGACGCAGCCGTTCTACCGCATCATCACGCCGTTTCTCGAAAATGAGTTCTCGCCGTCCCTGTCGCTGCACGGCTCGCTCGCCGATGTCTTTGGGGTCGGCCTGCTGTTCACCGGAGAGAGCGGCATCGGCAAGTCGGAGTGTGTGCTGGACCTCGTGGAACGCGGGCATCGCCTGGTCGCCGACGACCTGGTGCTCGCTCGCCGCAAGGGACTCGACGTGGTCATCGGCCGCGGCCACGAACTGCAGCGGCACTTCATGGAGATTCGCGGCGTCGGGCTCATCGACATCAGCGCCATCTTCGGCATCCACTCCGTGCGCCAGCAGAAGCGCATTGAGGTGGTCGTCGATCTCGTCGTGTGGAACCAGTCGCTCCAGGTGGACCGCACCGGACTCGATGGGGAAACCATCACCCTGCTGGGCGTCGAGATCCCCAAGATCACCGTGCCGCTCAATCCCGGAAAGAACATCACCGTGATTTCCGAAGTCATCGCCATGAACCACCTGCTGCGCTACACCGGGGTGGATGCGGCGCACTCGTTCAACGAACGGCTCAAGTCGACGATGATCAAGCGCACCGCCGACGTCAGCAAGTACCTGCTGGACGACGATGAGTAACGGGCGCCGCGCCCTCGTGGCGGCACACGGCGATCTCGCGGCGGGCCTCGTGGGGGCTGTCGCGCGCATCGCCGGGGCCGCCGCGGCGGCGCACCTGGTACCGATGAGCAACGTCTCGCTGGGCGGGGCCGAGATCGCCGATGCCATGCGGCAGGCCGTGGCGTCGTCGGGGGCGACGGTCGTCTTCACCGATCTTCCTGCCGGCAGCTGCACGATCGCGGCGCGTCGCGTCGCGCGTGAGGTGCCCGGCCTTGCAGTGGTCTGTGGCGTCAACCTGCCGGCGCTGTTGAGTTTCGTCCTCGCCCCCACCGACAGCGCGACCGCCGTGCGGGACGCCGTGGACAAGGGACGCGCCGCCATGATCCTCGTGGAGGAGGGCGCGCGTGGCGATTGAGGTCTATCGCATCGATGACCGCCTCATCCACGGTCAGGTCGTCGTCGGCTGGGGACAGCCGCTGGCGCTCGAGTTCATCGTGCTGGTGGATGACGCGGTGGCGGAGAGCGACTGGGAGCAGGATCTCTATCGCATGGGTGTGCCTCCGGAAATGCAGGTCTACTTCGTCTCGGTGGCCGGCGCCCTCGAGCGATTCTCCGAGTTTGCGCAGCTGCCATCACCCGGGCTGCTGCTGACAGGGGATACCGCGACGATGCGGGCCCTCGTCGAGGGTGGTGCCCCGATTCCGCGTGTCAGCGTCGGAGGCGTGCATCACCGCGCCGGCCGGATGCCGCGACTGCGCTACGTCTACTTGTCGGCCACCGAAGAAGCCGACCTCGCCGCGATCGCTGCACGCGGCGTCGCGGTCATCGCGCAGGATGTGCCGGCCACCATCCCGGTGCCGCTGGCCGACGTCCTCGACGGGCACGGCGAATGATCGACGGGCCCACGCTCGGCGTCCTCGCGCTGCTCGGTGCCGTGGTCGGCCTCGACTTCGTGTCGTTCCCGCAGGCCATGCTGTCGCGCCCGATCGTCGCCGCGACGCTGGGCGGCGCCGTCTGCGGCGACGCCAGCGCCGGGTTGCTGGTGGGGCTGATGCTCGAATGCTTCGCGCTCGAAACCATGCCGTTTGGCGCGTCGCGCTATCCCGAGTGGGGCCCGGCGTCCGTCGCCACCGGCGTCGTGGTCGCGGTGCCCGGCGCCGACCCCGAGTCGACGGCACGGCTGCTCCCGTTCGCGATCATCGCCGGGTTGGGCTGTGCGCTCGTGGCCGGCCGTACGCTCATCTGGTTGCGGCGCTTCAACCTGTCGCTCGCCTTGCGGCGCCGGGCGCAACTCGACGCAGGCGAGGCATCCACCATCCTCGGCTTGCAGCGGATCGGCATGGCTGCCGATTTCGTGCGGGCCGGTGTCGTCACCACGGTTTTCGTGCTACTGCTGGTTCCGGTGCGAGACGCGGTGCTGTCCGCCACCAGCGTGTCGGGGGCGCAGGCAGTGGCTGTCGCCGAGACGCTCGCCGTCGGCGTGGCCGGCGGGGCCATCTGGAAGGCGGTGCATGTCGCCAAGGGTTACGCCCGGTGGTTGCTGGCCGGCGTGGTGGCCGGGGCGATCGTGGTGGTCTCCCGATGACCGCGGCCCGCACGCTGCCGCTCGGCACCTGGCTCCGCGTATTCGCGCGGCTCTTTTCCGTGCAGGGCGGTTTCAACTACGAAGTCATGATCGGCAACGGTATTGCCTATGCCGCTGAGCCGGCCTTTCGCCTGCTGCCGGGTGGGCGGGGCGGGGACGCCTACAGGACCGCGATGGCGCGGCACTGCCGCTACTTCAACGCGCATCCGTACCTCGCGGCCCTGGCCGTCGGCGCGCTCGTTCGCGCGGAGCTGGACGGCGAGGATCCGACGCGCATCGAACGTTTCCGCACGGCATGCTGCGGCCCGTTGGGGGCCTCGGGCGATCGCCTGGTGTGGGCCAGTTGGTTGCCGTTCTGCTCGGCGCTCGCGATGCTCGCTTTCGGTCTGGGCCTGTCGGCCGCTGGCGTGGTGGGTGTCTTTGTCGGCACTTTCAACGTCGGGCACGTGGCGTTGCGCGTCTGGGGATTGCGAGCGGGATACCGCGAGGGGCTCAAGGTCGCTGCGGCGCTCGGGAGCCCTGTGTTGCGTCAGGGTCCGCTGCATGTGGCGCATGGGGCGGCGCTCGTTGCCGGCGCGGCGCTCCCGCTGGTGCTCCAGCGGGTGGGTTCGCAGGAGCACTCCGCACTGATGGTCGAGGTGGCCGTGGCGTCGGTTCTCGCTGCGGTGCTCGCCCGGTTCCAGGGGCGCATCGACGGCTGGCACGTTGGCATGGCGGGGCTCGCGATCTTTGTCCTCTACTCGGTGGTGCGCTGATGGTCGAACGCGCGGTGCAGGTTCAGAACGCCCACGGCATCCACGCCCGCCCTGCGGCGGAGATCGTGAAGGTCGCGGGACGGTTCCGCGCGAGCGTGTCCATTGTGCGCGATGATCTCGAGGTCAACGGCAAGAGCATCATGGGTGTGATGATGCTGGGTGCCGAGTGCGGCGCCACGATTGTGCTGCGGGCCGATGGTGACGACGCCGAGGCAGCCGTCGAAGCGCTCGCCGTGCTCGTGGCCGCCAAGTTCGGAGAGCGGTGACGTGAGCACGCTCTTTACCGGCGTATCGGCGTCGCCCGGCATCGTGATCGGGCCGGTGCACCTCCTGCGCTGGGAAGTGCCGGAGTTCGAGCCGCGCCTGGTGGAGCCGCACGAACTCGAGCATGAGATCGTGCGCCTCAACGACGCCTGCGATCGCGCGGTGGAACGCCTGCGTCACGTGCGCGACCGCGCCGAACGGCATGCCGGACCCGAGGAAGCGGCCATCTTCGATGTGCAGATCTCCATCTGCGAGGACGCCGACCTGCGCATGAGTGTCGAGACGCTCATCCGGCAGGGCTTCGCCGCCGAGAAGGCGTTCGACCTCGTTCTCCTGGAGTGGCGCGAGCATTTCACGC
>CANNKR010000141.1 GCA_947504615.1 Gemmatimonadota bacterium
ATCACGTGCGAGACATTCAGCACGGCTGGCCCGCTGTACCCGCGGTGCGTGAACAAGAACCCGCCCGTCGCGGTGGCGCTGCGATCACCGGCGCGCGCCGTGAGCGTCACGGTCAGCGAGACCCCCGCGAGGCTGGTGTACGCGCTGGACGGAGCGAGCAACGGCGTGAGTGCCGCATACGTCGGGTGAATCGTGTGCCCCAGCGACCTCGCGATGTCGAATCCGGTTCCGTCGCTGCCGGTGTTCGGCACCGAGAGTCCACCGCAGGCGAGGACCACGGCGTCCGCGACCAGCGGATCCCCGTCGGCCAGGTCGACGCGCCATTCGCCGTGGGCCGTCGATACGTCGACCACGCGGGTGTCCGTCCGCCGCGACGCACCACGCCGCGTGGCGAGGGCCAGCAGTCCGTCACGCACGTCACGCGCCTTGTGCGACGCGGGAAAGACCTTGGCGGCCTCGGGCTCGTCGACCAGTGGAATCCCGACCTCGTCCTCGAAGAACCGGCGCTGCTCGGCCAGGGGCCACGAGCGCACGATGCGGCGCAGCGTATTCACCGAGGAATCCGTCACGAAGCGCGACTCGTCGAGCTGCATCGGCAGCACGTTGCAGCGACCGCCGCCGCTGATCAGGATCTTGCGGCCGCCGTCCTTGGTGCGTTCGAGCAGCAGCGTGTCGGCGCCGCTGGCGGCCGCGAAGATGGCGGCCATGGTGCCGGCGGCGCCGGCGCCGATGACGACCACGAGTCGGCGTGGAGGGATTGGTGTGGTCTCGGGCATCTACAGGGCCATCTCCATCTGTCCGTCTCGCCCTGCGCCCGGGCGCGTCACGGCGTCCTGTGCCGCACACCCGATCGTTCCGCGAAACCGCGTCCCCTTCAGCACGCCTGCTGCCGCCTCCAGCGCCACCGCCGGCGCGTTGTTCTGCTGGCTCAAGTGCGCCAGCAGCACCTGCCGCAGCCCCGCGTGTGCCACGCGCTGCAACAGCGCGCCCGTTTGCCGATTGCTCAGGTGTCCCCGGTCGCTCGCAATGCGTGCCTGCAGGAATGGCGGATACGGACCGTTGCGCAACATCTCCTCGCAATGGTTGCTCTCGAGCACCAGAAAATCGAGGCGGTCGAAGGCCGCGCAGAGCGACTCCGGGACATGACCGAGATCAGTCGTGACGCCAAGCCGCGCGCCGCTGCGTGTCGAAGTCACCACCACGGCGGCGGGCTGCGCCGCGTCATGCGGCACCGCCACCAGTTCCACCACGCACTCGCCGATAGTGAACGACGCGCCATACCCCAGCGGGCGCTGGCGATCCATCGGCACGTCGCGAAGCCCGGCCAGCGTGCCCGTCGTGCTCACCACGGGCCAGTGCCACTTGGCCACCGCCTGCGCGAGTCCCTTCATGTGATCAATGTGCTCGTGCGTGACCACCACGGCATCCACCGACGACGGTTCAACGCCGGCGTCCGCAAGTCGCTTCGCGAGAATGCGCGGGCCCAGGCCGCAGTCAATGAGAATGCGGGTCGCGCCGATCTCCACGAGCGTGGCGTTCGCCTTGCTGCCGCTCGCCAGGGTGCAGAATCTCACGCCGTCCAGCGCTGCGCGTGGGCGGCCGTGAGTACCTGCCGCAGCCCATCGGTCAACGGCAGGCCGCGACGCGCGTGTACGCGCTCGGCGACTTCGAGGAACTTGTCGAGGGCAAACACGGCGTCGCGTCCGCCACCCCACGAAAACGGCGGCACCACGGTGACCCGCTCGTCCGGGGCGAAGATGTTCGCGCCGGCGCCCACCACCGATCCCGTCATGAGCAGCGTCCCGATGGACAGCTTGGCGTGGTCACCGATGAGCGCGCCGAGAAATTGCATCCCGGTATCGGTCATGCCGTCGGGCGTCCACATCTGCACGGGCCCGTAGCTGTTCTTCAGGTTGCTCGTCGTCGTGCCGGCGCCGAGGTTGGCCCAGCGCCCGAGGACGCTGTGCCCCACAAAGCCGTCGTGCGCCTTGTTGCACTGGCCGAAGAACACGGACACGCTCACTTCACCGTGCACGCGGCACTGCTCGCCAATGGACGAGCCGGCGACGCGTCCCCCGTGCACCACACTGTCGGCGCCCACGCTGCACGGGCCCACCAGCCGCGAGAAGGCCTGCACATGCGCCCCGCGGCGGACCAGCAACGGACCGTGCTGCGCGTCGAGCAGCACAAAGGGCTCCACCGCCGCGCCGTCTTCGATGAACACGGGATGCGTCCCCACGATCTTCACGCCGTCCAGCGTCGCCGGGTCGCGCAGGGCGAGCGGTGCGCCGATCACCGGAATGTCCGAGGCGAGCATGCCCCCGAGGTGCCGGATCAGGTCCCACGCGCGGTCGATCCACCACCCCGGCACCTCCGCCGTCGATGCGCCGCGCGGCACGAGCGACTCCAGCGTGAACGTGCCATCGCCCAGCACGGCGGCAGCGAGTGGTTCGCGCAGCCGTACCGCCACCACACGGCCGTCGGCGGTGAGCACGTCCGCGTCATCCAGTGGGACGCCCAGCGTCGGGGCGAATCGCGCGTTGGCGATCACGGTCCCCTCGGCGAGTTCGCCACGCACGCTGGGCGGCGTCCCCGGTTCGTCGAACGACGCGAGGTGCGGTGCCCCCACGCGTCCGGTGACCGCGCCGTAGGCGTGCTGCGCCCAGCGATCGCGCAGGAGCACGGCGCCACCGCGCAACTCGGTGGTTGGGCGCGTCAGCGCGAAGGGCTCGAGCGCGCGCGCCGCAGCATCCTCGTACAGCACGATCACGCGACTGCTCATCGCCGGTCCCGCACATCCGCCGGCAGGCTCTCCACCAACGGCTTCAGGTTGCGAGCCCGCTCCTCGGTGGTCACCAGCACCACGCCGTCGCGCACCACGACCACCAGCCCTTCCACCCCGTACAGCACCACGTCGGCGTGCTCGGCGTGCACCACGTTGTCGGCCGACTCCCGCAGGAAGACGCGCCCGTGGGTCACGTTGCCTTGCGCGTCGCGCGGACGCACGGTGCGCAGCGCCGACCAGGTGCCCACGTCGCTCCAGCCGAAACTGCCCGGCAGGACGTACACCACCGCGCTTCGTTCCAGCACCCCCACGTCCACCGCGATCGGGTCCGTGACGCTGGTGAAGAAGGCGACCGCATCATCTCCGGCACGAGCGAGCGGCTCAGCCACGGCGGGGCAGTGGGCCTGCAACTCGTCCAGGAAGACGCCCACGGGCCATGCGAAGATTCCGGAGTTCCACAGGGCGCCGGAGGCGACGAGCGCATCGGCGCGCGCCTGTTGCGGCTTCTCGACGAACCTGGCCACCCGGCGGGCGACCCCCGACGTGGCCTCGCCCGGCTCGATGTAGCCCAGGCCGGTGTCGGCGTGCGTCGGTACGATGCCGACCGTGACGAGTCCCTGCGTGCGCGTGGCTTCGGCGGCAGCCAGCCGCAGCGCATCCTGAAAGCGGGGGACGTCGCTGATCGCCCAGTCGGCGTGCACCGACACCATCACGGCCTCGCGTCCCGCACGTTTGGCGATGCGCGAGGCCGCCCACGCCAGCGCGGCGGCCGTGCCCGCTGGGCGCGGCTCCGCGAGGATCTGGTCCCGGGGGAGTTCGGGGGCAATGCGCGCCACGCCGTCCGCGAGTTCGGCGTTGGTCAGCACCATCGTCTGCGATGCCGGCGCCACAGGGCGCAGGCGGTCGAGCGAATCGCGCAGCATCGGCTGGTCGCTCAGCAGGGGCAGGAACTGTTTCGGGCGTTCCGGGGTGCTCAGCGGCCAAAAACGGGAGCCGATGCCCCCCGCCAGGACCACGACCCAGGTGGGTGGGGAACTCATGGGGTGACCGGCGCATCGCTGCCGTCGTCGACGCCCGTCAACTCGGCGACCCGGGCATAGAGCCGCTTGGGACTGAACGGCTTGGTGATGAAATCCGAGGCGCCCAGTCGCATGGCCTCGTCGTACCGCTGATCCTGGCCGGCGGCCGTCAGGATCACGCAGGGAAGCGACGACCAGCGGGCGTCGGCTCGCATGCGCTCCAGAACCTCGAGCCCGGTCAGGTGGGGCATCATCAGGTCGAGAAGGACGAGGCGGATATCGGGGTGAACGGACAGGGCCTCAAGCGCCTCATTGCCGTCGAACACGAGCGTCACCCGGAATGGGCCCTGTTCAAGCTTGGTCTTGACGATGCGGCCGATATGCGGCTCATCGTCGGCCACCAGCACGTGGCACGCCTGGGCGGGGATCGCGCTCAGACGAGCGCCGCAATGTTGGCGCGATTCCGGCGCAGTTCGTAGAGCAGTTGCGCGAGATTCACGGTGGGGTGGGCGAGCACCAGGAGCAAGGCGTCGGCCGAGACGGACGCGACAATGGCGAAGCCCCGCTCGTGCTCGAGTACCGCCAGTTGCAGGGCGCCGTGATGGCTCGAGAGACCCAGCTCCTCGGCCGCGAGCAGCACCGGGGGCACGTGGGCTGCCACGTGTTCGGCGTCCACGGCAGGTACCGTCAGGCTGTCGATCAGGAGGCCGTCGCGACCCAGGACGACGGCGGCCTCGACACCCTCCCGATCCCGGATTGCTGCCACGAGGTCGCGAATGGTAGGCATCGCCCCACTCCGGTGTATGAAAGGTTGCCGAAGTGTACGCTCCGCCAGAGCGAAGTCAAGACGACTTCGCTTGCCCCGCTCCTCCCCTGCTCGCTACCTTCAGACCAGCCTATGCCTACAACTAATTCGACTCCTCGCCGCTCCGGTCGTGCGGCTCGCGGCCGCTCAGGCGTTGCCATGGCCGCGCTGGCCGCGGCCGTCCTCGCCGTCGCCGCCTGCAGTGACCCCTTCGCCACCAAGGCGCAGTACGCCAACCAGCCGTTCATCTACTCGCTCTACGGTATCTCCGGCACGGGACCGGCCAACGCGCCTGCCGCCCTCGATTTCAGCAGCATGTCCGCGGTGCGCGTCGATGGGACGTTCGGATTCGACGTCGCCTTCGACTTCGACGGGACGGGCAAGATTCGCATCATTCCGCAGAAGCTCGTCGGTACGCCAGTCTCCGGGTCGCGCGTGGTGGGGTTGCAGCGGCTGACGGGGGTCTACGACGCGGTCACGCTCGCCCCCTCCAAGGGGTGGCAGATCGATTCCGCGCTCCTCGTTTTGCCCGGTGAGGTCGTCGGGGTGCGGATGACCTCGTCCAGTTGCGCGTACCAGCTCTCGAGCGAACTCTACGCCAAGTTCGTCGTCGACTCGGTCAAGGCCGGTGGCCTGATCTTCGGGCGCGGGCTGCTGAATCCCAACTGCGGGTTCAAGTCCTACGAATCCGGCATTCCACTCAAATAGTTCATGCACGATATCCGGATGGTCCGCGAGCAGGCGGCGGCGCTGCGTGACGGGATGCGCCGACGCGGCGCGCTTGACCAGCTCGAACCGGTGATCGCGCGACTCGAGGCGCTCGACCGCGAACGGCGTCTGGCCATCCAGGCCGTCGAGGAACGGAAGGCCGCGCGCAACGCGGCGAGTCAGGAAGTGGGGCGTCGCAAGAAAGCGGGGGAGGACGCCGCGGACCTGCAGGCGCAGACGCGCGCGCTGGGCGAGGAGATTGCACGGCTGGAGTCCGAGTTGCAATCCACCGAGGTCCTCATCCAGCAGGGGCTCTACGAGATTCCCAACGTCACGCTCCCGGCGGTGCCGGAGGGTGACGAGACGCACAACGCCGTCGTGCGCACGTGGGGCACGCCCCGCCAGGCCGACACCGTGAAACCGCACTGGGAAGTTGGGGAGGCGCTGCATCTCTTTGACTTGCCGCGCGGCGCCAAGATCTCCGGCTCGGGGTTCATCGTGTATCGCGGGGGTGGCGCCCGACTGGTGCGCGCCCTGATGAACCTCATGCTCGACCTGCACACGCGCGAACACGGCTACGAGGAGTGCTGGGTGCCCGTCGTCGTCAACCGGGCGTCCATGGTCGGCACCGGGCAGCTGCCGAAGTTCGAAGACGACATGTACGCACTCGGCGACGACCAGGGGTTCCTGATCCCGACGGCCGAAGTGCCCCTCACCAACCTGTGTCGCGACGAGATTCTCGATGCGACGCAGCTCCCCATGGCGATGTGCGCCTACAGCCCGTGTTTCCGGCGTGAGGCGGGTGCTGCCGGCAAGGACACGCGCGGCCTCCTGCGCGTGCACGAGTTCGACAAGGTGGAACTCGTGCGCTACTGTCGCCCGGAGGACGGGGCGGCGCAGCTGGAACTCCTCACGGGGCACGCCGAGGCGGTGCTGCGCATACTCGGGCTGCCGTATCGCGTCGTCCTGCTGGCCGCCGGCGACACGGGGTTCAGCAGTGCCATGACCTACGATCTCGAGGTCTTCGCCCCGGGCGTCGGCAAGTGGCTCGAGGTGTCGTCGTGCTCGATCTTCACCGAGTATCAGGCACGGCGCTCCAACATCCGCTTCCGCGCGGCCACGGGTGAAAAGCCGCAGCACGTCTATACGCTGAATGGCTCGGCGCTCGCGTTTCCGCGCGTCATCGCCGCCATCCTCGAACACTATCAGCAGCCCGACGGCTCCGTCATCGTTCCCGAGGCCCTGCGCCCGTACGTCGGGCTCGACCTGTTTCAGTAACCGATGCGTCGCCGGGTGCCCGTAGTCCTCGTCGCGCTCGGCCTGCTGCTGCTGCTGGGGTCGTACGTCTGGTACACGCAGCGCGTGGTGAATGAGCTGCGGGGTGATGCCGAGCGCAGCAGTCGCATGTTCGCCCGGGTGTATGGTGCCCTGGTGGACACCGACACGTCGACGGCCACCGGCACGGCGGCGCTGCTCGACCTGTCACGCGAGATTCGCGAGATCGGCGTGCCGGTGATTGTCACCGATGTGCGCGGAAATCCGAACTTCTACGCGAACCTCCCGGATTTCGGTGACGGTTTCGCGCAGCCAAACGACCGACGCTTCGATGGCATCGTGCGGGAACTCGACCGGCAGAATCACCCACTCGATCTGCCCAACGTGGGGCAGGTGCATTTCGGCAATACGCCCCTGGTGCGGGGCCTCAAGATCATCCCGCTCCTGCAGGTGGCGATGCTCGTCCTGCTCATCGTCGCCGGGGTGATGGTGCTGGGCGTTCGTGCACGCGCCGAACGGGAGCGCGTCTGGGCCGGCATGGCGCGCGAAGCCGCGCATCAGCTGGGGACGCCGCTCTCGTCGCTGCACGGCTGGCTGGAACTCATGGCGGAGCGCGCCACCGACCCCGATTCCGCGTCGGCGCGCCGGCATATGGAAGGCGACGTCGATCGGCTCGAGCGCGTGGCCCATCGCTTCGAGCGCATCGGGCGTCCGCCCAAGCTGGTGCCCATCGACATCGGCGATGCCGTGGAAGGGGTGGTCAACTATTTCCGTGCCCGCGTCCCGACGCTCGCGAACTCGGTCGTCGTGTCGTTTGAGCGTGGGGAGGGACCGCTCGTCGTCCCGGCCGATCGCGTCCTGCTCGAGTGGGCCGTCGAGTCACTCGTGAAGAACGCCATCGATGCGCTCGCGGGGCGGGGCGGCACCATCAGCGTGCGCCTCGATCGCGCCGCCGGTGGAGGAGCGCGCGTGCGCGTGGCCGACGACGGGCCCGGCATTCCGCCCAAACTGCGTCGCAAGATCTTCGCCGCCGGCTTTACCACCAAGGAAAGCGGCTGGGGCATCGGGCTCCCGTTGGCGCGCCGCATCGTGGAAGAGTCGCACCACGGACGGCTCGTGCTCGTGCCGAGTGATCGTGGCGCGGTGTTCGACGTTATCTTCCCCGGATGACGTCGATTGCCCCCCGCAGTGAAGTGACCCTCAACGCGGCGCAGCGCGCCGCGGTTGAACACGGAACCGGACCGCTGCTCGTGCTTGCCGGCGCCGGCTCCGGCAAGACACGCGTCCTCACCACGCGCGTCGCCCGCATCGTGGAGGACCTGGGTGTCAGCCCGCACCGCGTGCTGGCGGTCACCTTCACCAACAAGGCGGCCGGGGAAATGCGTGAGCGCATCGGCCGCCTGCTCGGCGCCGAGCCCCGCGGCATGTGGATCGGCACCTTTCACGGCATCGGTGCTCGGCTCCTGCGCCTGCACGCGGAGTGCGTGGGGCGCACCCCCACCTACACCATCTACGACGAAGACGACACGTTGACCGTCGTCAAGCGCCTGATGGACCAGGCCAGGGTGTCGCCCAAGGAGTTTGCGCCCAAGGCGATCTCGGCGGCCATTGGCGATGCCAAGAATGCGCTGGTCACGCCGGCCGAGTACTCGGCGCTCGCGCTTACGCCGCTCGCCAAGGCCGCGTCGCTCGTCTACACCGCGCTCGAGCCGACGTTGCGCGGGGCCAATGCCGTCTCGTTCGATGACCTGCTCGTGCTCCCGGTGCAGATCCTGCGCGAACAGGCCGAGGTGCGCGAGAAATACGCCACGCGCTTCGAGCACGTCCTGGTCGATGAGTACCAGGACACCAACCACGCGCAGTACGAGTTCGTGCGTCTCATTGCGGGCCCCACGGGCAACGTCGCCGTCGTCGGCGATGACGACCAGTCCATCTACGGATGGCGCGGCGCCGACGTGCGCAACATCCTCGATTTCGAGCGCGATTATCCCGGCGCCAAGGTCGTGCGCCTCGAGGAAAACTACCGGTCCACGCCGGAGATCCTGAAGC
>CANNKR010000142.1 GCA_947504615.1 Gemmatimonadota bacterium
ACGACCTTCTTGGGGGCGGCCTTCTTCACGACCTTCTTGGCCGCTTTCTTCGGGGCCGCCTTCTTCACGACCTTCTTGACGGCCTTTTTCGGGGCAGCCTTTTTCACGGCCTTCTTGGGTGCGGGCTTCTTGGCTGCCGGCTTCTTGGCTGCCGGCTTCGCGGCCTTCGGGGCAGCTGCCTTGGGAGCAGGCTTGGCCGGTGCAGGCTTTGCGGCAGGCTTTGCGGCAGGCTTTGCGGCAGGCTTTGCGGCAGGCTTTGCGGCTGCCTTGGGAGCGGCCTTGGCCGGCTTGGCTGCGGCTGCCACGGCGGCTACCACCACCGCGGCGACGGGCGCCTTGGGCGCCTTGGGCTTCGAGGCACGGCGTGTCTCGCCCAGGCCAGCGCCAAAGAGGTCGGCTTCTTCTTCCTCTTCCCCGGCTTCCACCAGCGTCCCCGGCTCTTCGTCGCCTTCCTCGTCGTCCGATTCCTCGGCGCTATCCCACAGCGAGTCGGACTGGTCCTTGTTGATGGCCCAGCCGCCGTCCTCGTCGTCCTCGTCGTCGTAGCTCATGCTGCCACCACCACCACCGCCGCCACCGCCGTAGCCCGAATCTTCCGGCTCGTCGTCCCGGCCTGCACACAAGCGCTCTTGGTTGAACTCGTCGCCGCTCAGCATCATGCCTCCTGATTCCCCGTCTGTCGTTAAGTAAGGTGTTCGCCGCGCAACCGCTGAATACACCATGCAGCGCAAGACGTCAAGCGGGGGTGCCCGCTTCGGCCTCGGCTGTCTTTGCGCGCCGCGGAGCCGGCGAGCGCTGACGCGACCGAATCCATACGGCCGCATCGTCGAGAATAGTGTACATCGCGGGGACCACAAACAGGGTAAGGAGCGTGGAAGTAATCAGTCCGCCGATGACCGCCCGCGCCATGGGGGCGCGCTGCTCGGCCCCCTCGCCGATGGCGAATGCCAGAGGCAACATACCGAAAATCATGGCTACCGTGGTCATGATGATCGGGCGCAGGCGAATGCGTCCCGCCTCGAGAATGGCGTCGAGCCGGGGCTCGCCCGCGGCGCGCCGCTGGTTCACGAAATCGATGAGCAGGATGCCGTTCTTGGTGACAAGGCCCATCAGCATGATGATGCCGATCATCGACATCACGTTCAGGGTGCCCTTGGTGACCAGCAGGGCGAGCGCGACGCCGAGGAAGCTGAGCGGGAGCGCGAGCATGATGGCCAGCGGCTGGATGAACGAGCCGAACAGCGACGCGAGGATCAGGTAGATGAAGATGACCGCGAGGATGAGCGCCTCGGCCACGTAGCCCTTGGTCTCTTCCATGTTCTGCACGTCGCCGGTGAAGACGGTCCGGTAACCCGGGGGAAGGACGATCGAATCGAGGGCGGCGCGCGCGAGGTTGGCGACATTGCCCAGGGGCGTGCCGGGAACGACCTGGACGTCGATCTTGACCTGACGCTCCAGGGCGCGGCGTTCGATCTGCTGCGGGCCGACGCCAGGGCGCACATCGGCGACCTGCGACAGCAGTACGGACGCTGGAAGCCCCGTGCGGCTGTCGATCCCGCTGCTGTTTACCGAGATACCGGCGACATCCGAGGCGCTGGCGCGGAGCGAGTCGGGGTAGATGACGACGACGTCATGCGAGTATCCCTGCGGGTCCTGCCACGTGGTGGCGCGCTGGCCGGTGAAGAGCGGCTGGAGCGTCTGGGCGATGTTGTTGATGCCGATGCCGGCGGCCCACGCCTGCTGGCGATCGACGCGCACGTCGAGCTGGGGCACGTTGCCTTCGTCGCTCGAGCGGGTGCTGGCCACGCCGGGGAGGGCCTTCACCACGTCATTCACCTGGGAGGCGATCAGCTTGAGGCGCGAGGCCTCGGGTCCCTGCACGTTGATGGAGATGGGGGAGCCGCGCCCGCCGAAGATGGAGCCGGCGCCGCTGATGCTTGCCGTCAGCCCTGGAAACTTGGGCAACTCCTTGCGAATCGCCTCTTGAATTTCGAACTGGTCGCGCGAACGTTCGGCCTTTGGCTTCAGTCGGACGTTGATATTGCCGCCGGTAGCGCCGCCGCGGCCGCCCACGGAAAACGATGTGAAATCCACCTCGGGGAGGGTGCGCACGTACTGGTCAATGGGACGCGCACGGCCGAGCGTGTACGCGAGGCTGGATCCCGGCGGGACGCGATAGTTGACGGAAAACTCACCGGCGTCGAAGTCGGGCATCCACGTGAATCCAAGTCTGGTGCCGATGGCCAGGGCAAGCACGACGGAGGCGAGTGCGCCTGCGATGACCTTGCCGCGGTTGGCCAGTGCCAGGCGCAGCCAACCGGGATACCGGTCGGCCATGCGCTCAAAGGCGCGGTCGAAGCGGAGCGCGACGCGGCGGATGGGACCCGCGTTGCGGAATGCCTCTTCGCCATGCTCCTCGGCGTCGGGATCGTGCCAGACCGACGACAGCATGGGGTCGAGCGTGAACGAGACAAAGAGCGACACCGTGACGGCGAAGGCGACGGTGACACCGAACTGGAAGAAGATCTTGCCAATCATCCCGCCCATGAAGGCGACGGGAATGAAGACGGCGACGACCGCCAGTGACGTGGCGAAAACGGCGAGGCCGATCTCGTCGGTGCCGTCCTTGGCCGCGCGGTGGTGGTCCTTTCCGAGCCCCACGTGCCGGACAATGTTCTCTCGTACCACGATGGCGTCGTCAATCAGCAGGCCAATGGCCAGCGAGAGCGCGAGCAGCGTCATCGTGTTGAGCGTGAAATTCAGCGCCCACATGGCGAAGAACGCCGAGATGATCGACACCGGCAGCGTGAGGCCGGTGATGACGGTGGACCGCCACGAATTCAGGAACAGGTAAATGATGCAGATCGTCAGGAAGGCGCCGACGACGATGGTGAGCTGCACGTCGTGCAGCGCCTCGCGGATGCGGCGCGAGTCGTCGCGCGTCAGGCGCAGGTGCACATCGGCCGGGAGCGTGCGCTCGATCTCGCTGATGATCGCCTTGACGTTGTCGGCGACCTCGACGGTGTTGGACCCGGAGATCTTGAGAATCTCGATGGTCAGCGTGGGCGTATCGCCGAGCAATGACGCCGAGCGACGCTCGGCGATGGTGTCGATCACCCGGCCCACGTCGCGGATGCGAATAGGGGCGCCATTGCGCACGGCGATGATGACGTCGGCAAAGGCGCGCGGATCGGTGAGGCGGCCCGTGATGCGCACGCTGCGCTCGCTGTCACCCTTGCGCACGCGCCCGGCGGGCACTTCCTGGTTCTCGCGGGCGAGCGCAGCCGACACCAGGTCGGGTGACAGGCCGAAGCTGCGCAGCGACACGGGATCAAGTTCGACGTGGATCTCGCGGCTGGCCGCCCCGGAAAGGGTCACGCCGCCGACGCCGCCGACGGCCTCGAAGCGCGGGCGGATGACCTGATCCCCGAGGTCCGTGAGCTCGCGCAGCGATCGTTCGCTGCTCGACATCGCGACCGACATGATTGGCTGGTCATTCGGGTCGAAGCGGGTGATGATCGGTTCCATCATGTCGCGCGGCAGCGAGCGCCGGATGCGGCCGACCTTCGCCGAGACTTCCGGCTGCATCTTGGTCGGATCGACACCCAGCTTGAACTGCAGGCGGATGTTCCCGCCGCCTTCGGACGACGTGGACGTCAACTCATAGAGTCCCTCAACCGTGTTGAGTGCGGTCTCAATGGGACGAATGACGTCGCGCTCCACCACTTCGGGTGAAGCGCCCGGATAGCTGGCCTGCACGCTGATGATCGGGTACGTCACGTCCGGGTATTCGTCGACGGCCAGCCGCTTGTATGACACGGCGCCGACCACGACGAGTGCCACCATCATCATGGTGGCAAAGACGGGACGCTTGATCGAGATGTCTGAGAGAAACATGGACGATGGACGGTAGACGGGAGACGGCGGATCAGGCGGTCGGCTTCTTGCTGCCCTTCTCCATTGCTGCCGACGGACGTCCGGCGCTCGGGGCCTTGCTGGCACTGTCCGTGCGCGGCGGGCGCTCACCCTTGGCACTGCCGGGCTCGCCGGGTGCCGCGCCACTGCGCTCGGTGCCACCACGCATGCCGCCGGGCGCACTGCCGCGCTCGTTGCCGATGATCTGCGCCTTCATGCCGCGGCCGAGGGTGCCGACGTTGCCGACGACCACCTGATCGCGTTCTTGCACGCCATCCTTGATCTCCACGAGTCCGCGCGCCTCATCGACGGCGCCGAGGGTCACGGGAGCCTGCTCCAGCTCCCCGCCGACGATGCGGTAGACGAACGGGTTGCCGTCCTGCCCGGTACGTACGGCGGGCTGCGGCACCACGAGCACGTTGCTCAATGTCTGCGCGATGATCTGCCCGCTGGAGAAGGTATTGCCCTTCAGTTCGCCATTGGGGTTGGGAATCTGCACATACGCGGTGATGGAGCGTGACGCGGGATCGATCGTCGGACTGACGCGGGCCACCTTGCCGGTAAAGGCCTTGCCGTCGGCAAGGAAGCGCACGGGTTGTCCGGGCTTGACGTCGTTGGCACGGCGCGCGGGCAGCGACGCGGTGAGTTCGAGGATGTCCGAGCGCACCAGCGTGAACAGTTCAGAGCCGCGCAGGACGTGTTCGCCCGACTGTACGCGGCGGAACTGGATGGTGCCCGTCACGGGCGCCATGATCCGGGTGTCACGCGACAAGGACTGCGCAGCGCGCAGGCGCGACTCGGACGCGGCCTGCTGTGCCTTGGCGGCAGCAGCAGCCTGCTCGGTGGCACGCAGGTCACGTTCGGCGATGGCGCCGACCTTGAAGAGATCCTTGGACTGGTCGTAGTTCCACTGCGCGGTCTGCGCCGCGGTACGCGCCGAGGCCGCATCGGCTTCAGAGGAGCGCAGGGCGCTCTCGAAATCGACGGCCTCAAAGCGTGCCAGCAGCGCGCCCATAGCCACCCGGTCGCCTTCGCGCACGTAGACCTGTTCGACGTTGCCTTCGAGGCGCGACTTCAGGCTGAGGGTCTCGATGGGACGCAGATCGCCGGCGATGGGGATGGTGGCTTCGATGGTGCCTCGCGCGACCTTGGCGACGTCACCAACGGCGAGCACGACCGAAGCGGAGCGGCGCTGGCCGCCTGCGGCCCCTCCCGGGGCTCCGCCAGGAGAGCCCGACGGGGTGGCAGTGCCCTTGGGGGCGCCCTTTGCGGTGTCGCCGGCCGCTGCGCCGCCGGACGAGCCACCGCAAGCGGTGGTGAGGAGCGCGGCGAGCGTGAGCGCGGCGAGCGTGGCGAGCGCCGGGGCGCTAGCGGATCGGATTGAGACCAGAGGATGCATTGCGGGAATCGGTACGCACGGGAATGGTGGTCCCGTTCGGAAGCGGGATGTCACGGCCGCGCACGCGAGCAAGCTCGGCGGCGGCAAGATAGAGGTCGAAGGTCGCGCGGGCTTCGGTGGAGCGTGCGATGAGCAGCGCGTACTGCGCGTCGGACACTTCCAGCTGTGTGCTGAGGCCGCGCTGGAACCTGAGGGTGGCCAACTGGTAGGCCTCGTCGGCCTCGGCGGCGTTCTGCTGCCGGGCGCCAAAGGCCGCGGTGGCCCGCGTCAGTTCATTGCGTGCACGGGAGGTTTCGATGGCCGCCGCTTCACGCACCTGGTTGAGCGCGATGTCGCTGATCTTCGCCTGGGCCTGCGCGAGGTCGAGGTTGCCCTTGGCTCGCAGGCCGTCGAAGGCGTTCCAGCTGAAGTTCACGCCGAAGTTGCGGTCGGCAAACCAGCCGTTGTTCTGGCAGAGCTTGTCGGCGGCGGAGCCAGCGGGGCACGCACTCTTGATCGCCTTTCCCATGAGCAACGGAAATCCATTGGTTGCCGGGAGGGCGAGGTAGCCGAAGTTGAAGAACATGCTCATCTGCGGCAGCATGTCCGCCCGGGCCACGCGCACTCCGGCGCGCTTGGCGCGCGCGGTGAGTTCCGCCGAGCGCACTGAGGCCCGCAGGGCATCGGGGGCGGCATCGGCGGTCGTCCGCTCGGCCAGGGCGCGCACCGTTTCCGGATTGAGCACCGTGGTGAGCAGCACGGGTTCGTCGACGGGAATGTCGAGGAGGCGCCGCACTTCGAGCAGGGCCATGTCGCGGTCGGACACCGCCTGCAGCGCGATCGGTTCGAGGTTGGCTCGTTCGACGCGCGAACGCAGCACGTCAAAGCGTGCCGCGCGGCCGGCGCCGAACATCTGCTCCATCTGCGTGGCGCGACTGGCGGCGAGGGCCACGTTCTGCGCCTGCAGTTCGGCGATGCGTGCCAGGTACGATGCGTTCAGATAGGCCCGCTGCACGTCGACGGCGAGGCGCGCACGCGTCTCGGCGTTGTCGAGGCGGACCGCACTGCGTACGCTGCTGGCGGCCTGAGCGGCCGAGAAGATGCGACCGCCCTGAAAGAGCGCCTGCTGGGCGTTGAGCGTCGTGTTGTACGTGAATTTCTGGCCGAAGAGCTGGCTGACCATTTCGGCGCGCGCGTTCTTGATGACCTGCTGGTAGCTGCTGGTGAGGCGCAACTGGGGCAGGCCGGCGGCGCGCGCGCTGGTCACCTGCGCATCGGCGGATTCCACGCCGAGCCAGGCGATGCGGGCTTCATCGCTGGAGCGGAGCATGCGCGTGACGGCGTCCTCGAGCGAGAGGCGCAGGGTGTCGGTGCGCTGGGCGGCGACGGGCGCCGGAGAGGCCACGGCAAGCGCGGCGGCAAGGAGCAGGGAAAGCGTTCGCATCTGTAAGGTTTAGAACGCGCCGGTAGGGGCGCGCGTTGGTCAGCGTCGGGCGCGGATGCCCGGCGACCCGGTCAAAGGCCGAGTGACTCGGTGTCGATGAAGACGAGCGACTTGCGACGCAGGACCACCGACTTGAAGGTCTGGAAGACCTCCGGGTCGAACTGGATGCCTGCCTGCTGGGAAAGGACCTCCATGGCGTCCTGCGGGGACATGGGTTCCCTGAAGGCCCGGCGCGACGTCATGGCATCGTAGGCGTCCGCGGCGTGGAGGATACGACCGCCGATGGCGATTTCCGGGCCAACGAGCCCGCGCGGATACCCGCTGCCGTCCCAGTGTTCCTGATGATCCTGGATGTAGGGGAGAATGCGGCTCAGGTGCGTGAGTGGAGAGAGGATCTCGACGCTGAGTCGCACCGAATCCTTGACGTGTTCGAACTCCTCTGGCGTCAGCTTGTCCGGCTTGTTGAGCACGGTTTCCCGGACGCCGATCTTGCCGACGTCGTGGACGCGTCCGGCCAGGCGAATATCCTCGACGAGTTCATCATCGAGGCCCATGGCGCTGGCAATGGAGGCGGCCAGGTCGGCCACGCGCTGGGAGTGCCCGCGCAAGAAGACGTCCTTGGCTTCCTGGGCATTGATGAGCGCGTCGATGACGGCGACCGACATTTGCTGCACCGCCCGCCGTTCCATCGTGAGTTCATCGGTCCGCGAGGCCACTTCCTCGCGAATGAGCCGTTCGACGTTCCGTTGTTCGAGAATGAGGGCCCGCCGATGGAGAATGCGCTCAATGGCCCGTTCGAGATCCTTGAGCTCGACGGGCTTCATGAGGTAGTCCATGGCGCCTGCGGCCAGCGCCTCGGTGGCGGTGTTCGCGTCATTGACGGCGGTGAGCATCATCACGGCAATGCTCGGGTCGATGGCGAGCACGAGCGGCACCAGTTCGACGCCCGACATGCCGGGCATGCGCACGTCACAGAGCATCGCGGCGAACCGCTCGCCGCTCTGCACGGCAGTCAGCGCGTCATCGCCGTTGGCGGCCTCGGTGACCTCGAAGCCCCGGGAACGCAGGAACTTGGAGAGCGCGGTGCGAATACTGTCTTCGTCGTCGACGACGAGTACCCGACGCACAAGCGGCTCCTCCACCCCGCGAATGATCTGCGAGATCCGAAAAGATGCCGTGTTGTCGGAGTGCTCCGTCATGCCAGCCTCATTGAAGCCCGCCGGATGCGGGCGCGAAACGAGAAGCCATCAAAATCGGGCCAAGCCAACCATCCGTAGAACGTACCCTGCGGGGGTCAGCCGTCAACGAATTCTACGGTGACCGGATGGGGAATGATGCCGGCCTGGTGCGCGCGTGCGAGGAAGAGGCGAATGGCCTCGCGCCCACGATCGCCGTAATCCAGGGTCCAGTCGTTGACATACATCCCGACGAACTCATCGGCCTTGGCGCGGTCGAGGCCGCGTGCGTACTTCATCGCGTGATCGAGGGCTCCTGCACGATGATCTAATGCATACGCGATACTGGCTTTAAGGTGTCGCGAAATCTTGCGCATCATCTCGGGGCCGAAGTCCTTCTTGATGACGTTCCCACCAAGTGGCAGCGGCAGCCCCGTCTCGGCGAACCACCATTCGCCCATGTCTACCACGAGGTGCAGCCCGTTATCCATGTAGGTCAGCTGCCCTTCGTGAATGATGAGCCCGAAGTCCACCGTGCCGTCGAGCACCGCCTGTTCGATCTGGTCGAAGTGCGTGGGGACGGCAACGAAGTCGGGCTCGTAGAGGCGCAGGGCGAGGTACGCGCTGGTCTTGAGGCCGGGAATGGCCACGCGTTTCCCCTTCACGTCGGCCTTGGTGGCCGGCACCTTCGACACGAGGCGCGGGCCG
>CANNKR010000143.1 GCA_947504615.1 Gemmatimonadota bacterium
CACGGAGGAAAATGAGGAACACAGAGGGCCACGGAGTACTGCCACAACAAAATTCAAAGGGGCCCGGCGGACAGTACCATCCGCACAAGCCCCCAAGAAAAGCAGTAGCAGTACTCCGTGGCCCTCCGCGCCCCTCCGGTCTCCGTGTTAAAAGAACCGGACTCAGCTGGGATCGGTTTGTTCAACACGGAGGAAAACGAGGAACAGGAGGGCCACAGAGTACAAAAAAACAAAGGGGCCCGGCGGACAGTACCATCCGCACAAGCCCCCATTAAAAGCAGTACTCCGTGGCCCTCCGCGCCCCTCCGGTCTCCGTGTTAAATGAAACCGAACCAGAGGCAATCAGCAGTAGTACCCAGCCACATACATCAAGCCCAGCATCGTCTTCATGTCGACGATCTCCCCCGTCCGGACCATCTCCAGCGCCTTCGACATCGCCACCGGGAACGCCTCCACATACTCGTCCTCGTCGAACTCCGTCTCCGTGCGGGTGATGCCGTGCGCCGCAAACAGGTGCAGCCGTTCGTCGGTGAAGCCCGGGGTCGTGTACGCCGACAGCAATTGCTCCAGGTGCGTCGCCACGCACCCTGTTTCCTCGCGCAGTTCCCGCGCGGCACACTCCGCCGGCGTCTCCCCCGCGTTCGGGCGCCCCGCCGGCAGTTCGTACAGTTCGCCATTGGTCGCGTAGCGATACTGGCGAATCAGCAGCACCTGAGGATCGTCGCCGTGCGGATCGCTCAGGAACGGCACCACCACGCTCGCGCCCGTGTGGCGGATGATTTCCTGCTCGCCCACGCGCCCATCGGGAAACCGCACCTGGTCCACGTTCAGCGTGACCACGCGCCCTGTATAGATGGAACGGCTGCTGATCGTTCCGGTGGCGTCCGTCATGCGTCCTCTCCTTCGTCGGCGTTCGTCAACTCCGGCTCGCCCAGCTGCAGCGCAGACAATGGGCCCGCAATCGCGCTCGCGTCACCCACCGCGAGTATCTGCATCGCCTCCGGACGCAGATGCGTGCGCGCCGCCTGCAGCACATCGTCCGCCGTCACCGCGCCAATGCGGTCGCGATACGTCACGAAGTAATCGTCGGGCAATCCATACACGCTCGCCATGGCCAGCGCCGACGCCACCGCTCCCGTGGTCTCGTACCGGATGGGAAAGACCCCGCCCAGATACTTGGTCGCCAGTTCCAGTTCGTCCGTGCTCACCGCCGAGTCGCGGGTGCGGTCGATCTCCAGCAGGATCTCACGCACGGCTGCGTCGGTCACTTCGGTCTTCACCGCCGTCCCTACCACGAACGGCCCCGCCGCGCGTCGCCAGTCGAACGCCGAGTGCGCGCCATAGGTGTAGGCGTGCACTTCGCGCAGGTTCAGGTTGATGCGCGACGAGAACAGCCCGCCGAGCACCGCGTTCATGACCACCACCGGGAAGTAGTCGCGATGCGCGCGCGGCAGTCCCACGTGCCCCACGCGCAACTCCGACTGCGGTGCGTCGGCCTTGGCCACCACGTGCACACCGCGCGTGGCCGATCGCGCCTGTACGTCCACGACTGCCATCGGTTGCACCGCCTTGCTCCATGCGCCCAAGCGGCGTTCCAGGAGCGACTGCACTGTGTCGGGGGTGACGTCGCCCGCCACCACGATGGTCGTCGTGGCCGCGCTGTAGCGCGCCGAGTGCCACGCGCGCACCTGCGCGGTATCGAGCGCACGCACCGAAGAAGTGGTGCCCCCGGCCGACCGCGCAAAGCGCGACGCGGGGCTGTAGACCACGCGAGCAAAGCGTTCGTCCGCCAGACCGCGTGGTTCCACTTGTTGCTGCAGCAGTTCCGCCAGCCGTTCGGCTTTCAGCCGCGCAATGTCCCCATCGGCGAACCGCGGGGCCATCAGCACGTCGGCCAAAAGGGCCAACGCATCATCCAGGCGCGACGGAGTCACCGTCAGCCGGATGATCGCTTCGTCCCAGTCCGCACCGCTCTCGATGGCCGTGCCCAGTCGCTCGAACGCATCGGCCAGCGCCGGCCCATCGCGCTCCGCCGCGCCCTCGGCCAGCGCGGAGGCCGCGAGCATCGCCACCCCTTCGTGCGCCGTGTGTTCACCCGACGCGCCGGCGTCGACCACGGCGAGGATGGTCACCAACGGAAGGCGCGACATCGGGGCCACCGCCACGCGGAGGCCGTTCGACAGCGCAAAGCGCGCGGCAATCGGAAACTCGTAGGGGCGCGGAGCCCCCGGCACGGGACGCACGGTCATGGTCACGCCTCCTCCGCAGTGGGTCGGGGCACGTAGACCAGCGACACGCGATTGTCTTCGCCCAAATAATCCCGCGCAAACGCCGACACCGACTCGGCGGTGACCGCACGATAGCCGTCGAGTTGCGTGTTCACGAGCGCGGGATCGCCAAAGAGCGTCGCGAACTTCGACAGCGCATCGGCCCGGTCGCCGGCCGCCTGCATCGATGACACGTAGTCGGTCTCGATCAGCGCCAGTGCGCGTTCCACTTCATCGGCGCGCACCCCATCGGCGCGCAGCCGGTCGACTTCGGCGACCACCGCCGCTTCCAGTGTGGCCGCGTCGGTGCCGGGGCGTGCGGTGGCGTCCACCACCAAGAGGTCGGCGCCCTTGGCGAGATCCCACGTGAAAGCGCTCACGTCGCTGGCCACTTCGCGGTCGCGCACGAGGGCGCGATACAGGCGGCTGCCACGCCGCACGCCGAGTACCGCCGCGCAGACGCTGGCGTTGTAGTAGTCGGCGGTGTCGCCGAAGACCGGCGAACGAAAGGCCAGGAAGAGCCGCGGCAGCATCACGTCATCGGGCACGACGTCGCGGGTCCATCCGCCGAAGGTGCGCGGCAGCTCCATGGGAGCCAGTGGCGGGCGCCCCGTGCCACGCGGGATCGCGCCGAAGTGCGTCTCCACCATCCGGCGCGCCTCGAAGGCATCGAAGTCGCCGGCGATCGTGAGCACGGCGTTGTCGGGCGTGTAGTACGTGCGAAAGAACTCGGCGATGTCGTCGAGGCTGGCCGCGGTGAGGTGGTCCATCGACCCGATGAGCGAGTGATGGAACGGGTGCGTCGGCGGGTAGCAGAGCGCCGGCAGTCGTTCCCACCAGGTGCCGTAGGGCTGGTTGTCCACCGACCAGCGTCGCTCGTTCTTCACCACGTCGCGCTGTGTGTCGAGTTTTTCCTGCGTCATCGCCGGCAGCAGCGCGCCCATGCGATCCGATTCCAGCCAGAGCGCGAGTTCGAGGTGGTGCGACGGCACGGTCTCGAAGTAGTTCGTGCGATCCAGCCAGGTCGATCCATTCAGTGTGCCGCCGGCGCGCTGCACGAGCTCGAAGTGTTCATTGGCGCCCACGTGTTCGGAGCCCTGGAACAGCATGTGCTCGAACAGGTGCGCAAAGCCGGTACGTCCGTCGCGTTCGTTGGCCGACCCGACGTGATACCACAGGTTGACGGCCACGACGGGGGCGGAGTGATCCTCGGAGAGCGTGACGAGGAGTCCGTTGGGCAGGCGGTAGGAATCGACGGGAATCTGCATCATCGTAAAATGCAGGCGCTCATCGTGCACAGGTACCCCTCGTGCTGCGTCGTGGTTCGGTTTCTTTCAACACGGAGACCGGAGGGGCGCGGAGGGCCACAGAGTACAGCAAAAGAATAATTCAAAGGGGGTGTGGGCGGAGAGTACTGTCCGCCCACACCCCCTGAAAAGTTGTTGCCCCTGCAGTCCTCCGTGGCCCTCCGCTACCTCCGGTCTCCGTGTTGAAGAAACCGAATCCAGAGTGCCACAACGACCCTAGCCCAGAAAAATCCGCGCCCCCGAAGTCGGCATATGCACGCGATACCGGCGTTCACGCAGGTCATGCGCAAAGGCGTCCTGCGCCTCCGCTTCCCCGTGCACCAGGAAGACATCCTTCAGTCGTGGAGACGTCGCGCGCACCTCGTGCAGCCACGCCGTCAGCTCTGTGCGGTCCGCGTGCGCGCTGTAGCCGTGCAGCACCGCCACCTGCGCCTTCAGCGCCACCTCCACACCGAACGTCTTGATCACCGCCTGGCGCTCCATGATCCGCCGCCCCAGCGTGTGCTGCGCCTGGTAGCCCACGATCAGGATCGTGTTGCGCGGGTTCGACGCCCCCTGCTGCAGGTGGTGCAGTATGCGCCCCGACTCCGCCATCCCCGATGCCGCGATGATCACCATCGGGCCCGAGGCCTGCGACAGCGCCTTGGAGTCCTCGACGCCCGGGGTGTAATGCAGCAGCGGAAACTGGAACAGCGATTGCCCCGTGTGCGTGCGCACGAACGACTCCGTCTGGTCGAAGATGTCCGCGTTGCGCTCAAAGACATCCGTGGCGCGCGTCGCCAGCGGGCTATCGATGTAGATCGGCAGCGCCGGAATCTCCCCCGCCTCCGCCAGCTGGTGCAGGTCGTACACCAGTTCCTGCGTGCGCCCCACCGCGAACGCCGGCACCAGCAGGCGCCCGCCGCGCGCCGCCGTCTCGCGCACCACCCGCGCCAGTTCCGCGCGCGCCCCTTCCACCGATTCGTGATCGCGATTGCCGTACGTCGACTCCATCAGCACCCAGTCCGCGCCGCTCGGCGGCTTGGGATCGCGGATGATCGACAAGCCCGATCGCCCCAGATCGCCCGAAAAGACCAGCCGCTTCACCACTGATCCGATGGTCACGTCCAGCGACACCGACGCCGACCCCAGGATGTGCCCCGCCTCGGAGAACGTCACAAAGACCCCGGGCGCCACCTCGAACCGTTCGTCGTAGCCGTGCGGCACCATCAGCTCGATGGTGCGCACCGCGTCGCGCGTGCCATACAACGGCTCAAAATGCTCGCGCTTGTGCCACGCCAGATGCTCCGCGTCCTTTTCCTGGATATGCGCCGAATCGGCCAGCATCGGTTCGCAGAGGTCGCGCGTGGCGCGCGTGCAGTGGATCGCCTTGCTGTACCCCGCGTGCACCAGCAGCGGCAGGCGTCCCGAATGGTCGATGTGCGCGTGCGACAGCACGATCGCATCGATCTGCTCGATAGGCACCGGCAGGGTGATGTTGCGCTGATGCACTTCGCTGCGCCGCCCCTGAAAGAGGCCGCAGTCGAGCAGGATGGTGCGGCCATGCGCCTGCACCACGTGGCACGACCCCGTCACTTCGCGGGCCGCCCCCTGGACCGTCAGTTGCATGCCGCGCCCCCGGGGTCAGCTGGCGTCGCTGGTCGCTCGTCGCTGAAAGACCACCGTGATGCGCTGGTCATCCTGCGTCATCATCGAGGGCTCCCAGCCCGCACGGCTGCGTTCGTTCAGCAGGTCGGTCAGCGCATCTTCGTCATCGCGCACGTTGTGGGCGATGCGCAGGATCACGGCTTGGTATTCTTTCATGTCCGCGAAGATACTAGCTTTGCCCTCCATGGTCACCTCCCCGACGCCCCCGACGCCTCCCATGCCGCCGATGCTCACGGTCATCGAGCATCCGCTCATCCGGCACAAACTGTCTCTCCTGCGCGACCGCGGCACGCCGACCAAGCTCTTCAAGGAGCTGGTGGACGAACTGGCGATGCTCATGGCCTTCGAGGCCACGCGGCACCTGCCGCTCGAGTCGGTCACCATCCAGACCCCTCTCGAGACCATGCAGGCGCAGCGCCTCGCGGGGCACGAGCCGCTGCTGGTCCCCATCCTCCGCGCCGGACTCGGGATGGTCGACGGTATTCGCTCGCTCATTCCGTCGGCGCGCGTGGGGCACATCGGGCTGTATCGCGATCACGACACGCTCCAGCCGGTCGAGTACTACTTCAAGGTGCCGGGCGATCTGGCCCAGCGGGATGTCTTTGTGCTCGACCCGATGCTCGCCACGGGGGGATCGGCCGCCGGCGCCATCACGCAGTTGAAGCGCGCCGGGGCGCTCCGCATACGCTTCATGTGCCTGGTTGCCGCCCCCGAAGGCGTCGCCAACCTGCACGCCGCGCATCCCGATGTCCCCATCTACACCGCCGCCCTCGACCGCGAACTCAATGAGAAGGGCTACATCCTGCCCGGACTCGGCGATGCCGGCGATCGGTTGTTCGGCACCAAGTAGGTCACCGCTGGGTTCGGTTTATTCAACGCGGAGACCGGAGTTGCGCGGAGGGCCACGGAGTACAACTACAACATTGAAGGGGCTTGGCGGACAGTACCTCCCGCCAAGCCCCCTTTAAAAGTAGTTGCAGTCCTCCGTGGCCCTCCGCGCCCCTCCGGTCTCCGTGTTAAAAATACGAATCCCGCGGACCACACGTGACGCACAACGGACCTCGCGCGTCTTTGCGTCGGAACCACGTGCTCTTGTTCGCACTCACGTGCGGCCCTATCTTGCCGCACGTCGCGAAACGCATCCTCCCCAGCTCACCGCGACGGTCCGCAACCAAAGTCGATGCTCATTAATCTCGTTCCGGACTTCTTCACGGTCCTGCAAAGTACCGATCCGGTTGCGGCGTACCAGCGCTACTTCGAGACGCATCGTCCCCTGCTCGAGGCGTACTGGCACAACTACGTCATCGACCCCAGCGGCCCGCATTTTCTGGACGTCGTGCGCGAAGCCGTCTACGCCGATCGCGATGACCTGCGTGCCATGCTCGACCGCATCGACGTCGTGGCGCTCGCCAAGTCGGCCGAGGAACAGTGCGCCGCGCTCTTTGCGCTGGATTCACGTGTCGATGTCGTCCTGATGGTCGGGGTCGGCGGCGCCAACGCCGGCGAACTCGTCGTGAACGGCAAGGGGATGGCCTTTGCCTGCCTCGAGCACTTCACCGGCGTCGCCAACGGCTCCACGCGCGGACTCGGCCTCGAGCCGGAACTGCTCCCGATGTGGCTGTCGCACGAGTTGGCCCACGCGGTGCGGTACACCTCGCCGACCAGCCGCAGCGCCATGCGCTCGTTCATCGCCGACCAGGGCGGGTACTACTCGTATTGGGAGACGGGGCGGCACGTCGCGCTGCGCGAACATCTGGTCAACGAAGGGCTGGCCGTGCAGTCCGCGCGTCTGCTGAGCCCGGGGCACGCGCCGTGGGAATACTTCGGCTTCCAGCGCCGGCAGTACGTGCGCACCCGCGAGATGGAGCCGATTCTGTTCCGCTCGGTGGCCGAGGAACTCGGCAGCGCCGCGCTGGGCCTGCGCCTGCGCTGGCTCTCGGGCGGCATGAGCGACGATGCACGCACGGTGGACCGCTATGTGATCCCAGAGCGTGCAGGCTACTTCCTGGGCGCGCGTCTGGTGGAAGACGCGATCACCGAGCACGGCATGGCGAAGTGCCTCCGCATGTCGGCCGAAGAGATCCTCGGCATGGCGCCGGCCGAGATGATTACCCGGACGGCGTAGGACTCTAGTTCCGTGATTTTTTAACACGGAGCAACCGTGTTAAAGAATTGAAGATTTGGGTGTTAGGCCGTGGCGGGCGTGGGGGCCTGCCACGGCGTTTTCGTTTTGAGAATGCTGTTGAGGAGGACGATGAGCTTGCGCATGCACGCGGTGAGCGCCTGCTTGCCGGTCTTGCCCCGGGCGCAGAGTTGGGCGAAGAAGGGCCGGAGCCACGGATTGTGTCGGGTCGCGGCGAGCGCCGCCATGTAGAGCACCCGACGGACCATCGCGCGGCCGCCGCGCACATGTCGCTGCCCGCGCCACGCGCCACTGTCGGCCGCCATGGGCGCGACGCCCACGAGTGCGGCGATCTCCTGCCGCGACAGGGTCCCCAGTTCCGGGAGGAAGGCTAGGAGCGTGGCGACCGTGATCGGGCCCACGCCGGGCACGCTGCGGAGCAGGGCCGCCGACTCGGTCCAGCGCGGATGCGCTGCGACGTAGGCGTGCAACTGTTGATCGAAGTCCTGCCGTTTAGCTTCGAGGTACGCGACCGTCTCCTCGACATCCGCGCGGACCGGGGAGTCGGGAAAGAGCTGCTGCTGGTCCAGCCGCTGCCGCTCGGCGACGAGCATCTCGTCGATCTGCCGGCGGCGCGCGACGAGGAGCATGAGCCCGCGCTGCACGGCATCGGGCAGCGTGTAGGGCGCGGGAGCCATCTGCGCGGCAAACTGCGCAATGATGCGTGCGTCGATCACATCCGTCTTCGCCAACTGGCCGTGGGCCCCGGCGAACTTCCGCACGCGGCCCGGCTGCACCAGGCTGAGCGGCACCTCGGCGGCGGCCAGAGCCCCGAGCACCGGAATCTCGTAGCCCCCCGTGGCTTCCAGGGCGACCAGCGCGGGCGCGAGACGTCGCACGCGCTTCGCGAGCGCGCGCAACTCCTTGGCGGTCGTCCCCGTCGTCCACGTCTCGCCACTCGGGTGCACCGCCACCACCAGCGAATCCTTCGCGACATCAATGCCGATGACCATCGCTCCTCCAGCAGAAGGACCACCCCTCGCGCCAGTCTTACGCATACGGGCTCCACGTCGGGCGTGGGCACCAGTCAACCGTTCGGGCTCTCGGTGGTCGGAAGGCGGACACCCGGCCCCTGCTCCGTGACGGCCTGTGATGACCAAGACCGGATCGGGCTCGCGCGCCGCCGCATGCCGCCGAACATACAACACTTTTGACATATAAGACCGGAG
>CANNKR010000144.1 GCA_947504615.1 Gemmatimonadota bacterium
TCCGGAGGTGACGATTGTTCATGCCTTCTCGCGATGGCCGGGCTCATGGCCCGGGGGCGAACACGCCTGACTCGTCCCGATCGGGACGCTTCGTGGCGGCTGCCCATGGTTGGAATGCCCCACGGGACCTCGCCGGCAGCGCCTTGGAGCGGCTGGCCGACTGGCACCGGGTCTACGGAAGGGGCCGCGAGCACGCTCACTTGCTCTTCCGGCCTGTGCCGGGAGACGCGGGTGGCGCGGACGCTGGGTGGCCCCGGAGGTCACGGACGAAGCCGATGATCTCGCGATCATCCACAACGTCCGGTACCTCCTGAGGGAGGAATGTAACGCATCGGGGGTCCGAACGGCACCCGTAGGCCCCCGCACGCGGTCTGACCTTTGTAGCCGTAAGCTCGTACGGGTAGCAAGTTTCTGGGGCGTGTCTATTCGAAACTCCCCACACCCCCTCCCTATACCAAAGCTCGTGCGCCTCGGATTCCGCTCGCGACTGTTTCTCATCCTCGCGCTGTTCGCCTTTGTGCCGTCGATCGTGCTGACGATCGCCTGGGGCGGAGCCACCAGCAGACTGTTGCCGCTGATGAGCGGGGCCGCGGCGTGGGACAGCGTTTCGGCATCGGGGACGGCGGCCGTGCGACTCGCACGCGAGGCACCGGGTACGCCGGCCTCTGATTCGGCGCTGGCCCGTCACGAGCAGGAATTGGCGACTTCGGTCACGCAGGCCCGGCGCTTCGAATATCTGACGCGGCAGGTCGGGCCCGCGCTCCTGATCGTTGGATTCGTCTTTCTGGCGCTGCTTACATTCTTCGCGTCGCGCATCGCCGGGCACCTGAGCCGTCAGCTCAGCCGGCCCTTGGACGAACTGGTGGGCTGGACGGGACGCATCGCACACGGTGAATCGCTTCCCCCGGAAGCCGCGGCGCGTGGAGCGCCGGAGTTCGCCGTGCTTCGCGACGGCATGCGGGCCATGGCCATCGACGTCGAACGCGGACGGGAGGCAGCGATCGCCGCGGAGCGGCTCGAGGCATTCCGAGAGTCGGCGCGGCAGGTGGCGCACGAGCTGAAGAATCCCCTGACGCCCATTCGCTTCGCCATCGCGCGGCTGCGCCGCGATGCGGCGCCCGACCTGCAGGGGACGCTGGACGTGCTGACCACCGAGAGCGAACGGCTGGAGGCGATGGCCCGCAGCTTCAGCCAGTTCGGCCGGTTGCCCGAAGGACCGACGGCGGGGCTCGACCTCGGCGACATCGTTCGCGAAGTCGCCCGCACGTCGGTGCCCGAGTCGATGCGGCTGCATATCGAAACCGAGGAGCACTTGCCACTCGTACTGGGGCAGCACGATGCGCTGCACCGCGCGTTTGCCAACGTGCTGATCAACGCGGTGGAGGCCTGTGGTTGTGGCGGTGGCGACGGAGCCAGCGGGGGGGGCTTCGTCGACGTGCGCGTGGCGCGACGCGACACGCACGTGGTGGTGTCGGTGCGCGATCACGGATGCGGCATTCCCACCGACCGCCTGCCGCGCATCTGGGATCCCTACGTAACGCACAAGACGGCGGGGACAGGATTGGGGCTGGCGATCGTCAAGCAAACGGTCGTGGCGCACGCGGGGCACGTGGAAGCCGAGAGCACGCCCGGCGAGGGCACGGAAATCCGCATGGTCTTTCCGGCCATGCACGAACCTGGAGAGGCGGTCCATTCATGATTGGTCCTGACGTAGTGGTCCCCATCGCGTTCTTCGTCACCATCGTCTCCCTGGTGCTCGGCGTGCCACTGGTGCGCGCCAAGATCCGGCGCGAGGAGCGCAGCGCACTCACCCCGCCCGACGCGATGGCCGCAGAGCGCCTGGCGCGCATCGAGGCTGCCGTGGAGTCGATCGCCATCGAGGTCGAGCGCATCTCCGAAGGGCAGCGCTTCACCACCCGATTGCTTTCAGATCGCACCGCCGAGCCGGTGCCTGTGTCCCGTGCCGCGGAGCCAACACCATGATGCAGATATTCGCGCTGCTGCAGGTCATTCCTCCGCTGGCGCCCATCACGCCGCACGAGGTGATTTATCAGGCACAGACCGGCGGCGAGGTGGCCATCGTCGCCATCATCTTCGGCACCATTTCCGGCGTGTTGTATCCGCTCGTCCGCGCGTGGGCACGGCGGCTCGACGGCCGCGGCGCCGCCGCGTTGCCGTCACGCGAGGTGGAGGAGCGGCTCGAGCGCATTGAGCGCGCGGTGGACACGATTGCCCTGGAAGTGGAGCGCGTGTCCGAAGGACAGCGCTTCGTGACCAAACTGCTGGCCGACAAGGCCGCGGCAACGCTTCCGGCCGCGGGCGAGTGAGCGCCTAGATGCCCTCCGTCCTGATCATCGACGACGAACCCAACATCCGGCGGATGGTGGGTGCGCTGCTGGAGAGCGAGGGCTTCGAGGTGCGTGATGCCAGCGACGGACAAGCCGGGGTGGCGCGCGCGATGGAGTGGGAGCCCGACCTGGTGCTGCTCGACCTGATGATGCCAGGCCTGCTGGACGGCATGGCCACGCTCGAGTTGCTGCGCGAGCGGTTTCCGCAGTTGCCGGTGGTCATGATGAGCGGGCGCGCCGGGCTGGCCGATGCGGTGAAGGCGACCCGGCTGGGGGCCGTGAACTTCCTCGAGAAGCCGCTGACCCCCGAAGGGGTCTTGCTGGCGCTCGCGGGCGCCCTCGAACTGCGCATGGCGCGCCGAGAGCGCACGGCACTGCGCGCCGACCTCGGCCTGGCGGGCGACATGGTGGGTGACAGCCCCGCCATGCGCGCGGTGCGCGAGTTGATTGCCCGCGTGGCCCCCACCGATGCCCGCGTGCTCATCACCGGCGAGTCGGGAACCGGCAAGGAACTCGTCGCCGCCGCGATTCACGCGGAAAGTTCGCGGCGCGAGAAGCCGTTCGTGCGCGTGAACTGCGCGGCGATCCCGCGCGACCTGATCGAGAGCGAGATGTTCGGTCACGAGCGGGGCGCCTTCACCGGCGCCACGGAACGACGCCTGGGACGATTTGAACTGGCGCACACGGGCACGCTGTTTTTGGACGAAGTGGGCGACCTTGGCCCCGAAGCCCAGGCCAAGTTGCTGCGGGCCATCGAGGCGCGGGAGATCGAGCGGGTGGGTGGTGGACGCCCCATCCGAATCGACGTACGCATCCTCGCGGCGACGAACCGCGATCTGGAGCGTGCGGTCCATGACGGGCAGTTCCGCGAAGATCTGTACTTCCGGTTGAACGTCATTCCGTTTCTCGTGCCCCCGCTGCGGGAACATCCGGACGACATTCCGGCGCTGGCGCGGCACTTCGCGGCGATGCTGCGACGGCGGTCGGCCCAACCGGCCCCCGAGTGGACCGACGAAGGCATTGGCGCCCTCGCCCGGTACCGCTGGCCCGGAAACGTGCGCGAACTCGCCAACATCGTGGAACGCCTGGGCATCCTCTACGCGGGGCGGCCCATCGGCGGCAGCGAGGTGCAGGGCGTGTTGCCGCTCTCGTCGATGGGCACGCCGTCGTTGCCCGATCTCGAGCAGCCGGAGCTGACGCTCAGCGATGCGCTGGACGAATACGAGAAATTGTTGATCACGCGCGCGCTGTCGGCGGCCGACGGCGTCGTGGCCGAAGCGGCGCGCCGGCTGCGCACCGACCGTCCCAACCTGTATCGGCGCATGCGGCGGCTTGGCCTGCAATCGGACGTCAGCGAGTGACGAGGGGACTCTTCATGACACGCACGCGGCAACTGGCGGCCATCGTCCTGGGCGGGCTGATTCTCGCGCGGCCAACATCAGGCCAGGCGCGCGACGGCCGCGCAGGCAGTGCTCCGGCGGCGGCGATAGCGACGTACAATGACGCACGCACGACGCGCGTGTCCGGCGTGCTCACCGTGGGCGCTGATCGCACCATCGAGGGTGATGTCGCCGTGCTCAATGGCCCGGTGACGGTGGCCGGACGGATCACGGGTTCGCTGGTGGCCATCAACGCCGATGTGCGCCTGGCACCAGGTGCGTCGATTGGCCGTGTCCTCATCGTGGTGGGAGGGACCATCACCGGGCGCGAGGCGGCGGCGGTGGGTGGCGAAGTGACTCACCAGGCCGAGTTGCTCCGGTACCACGTGGTCGATGAGCGACTGGTGGCAGACGATGAGCCTTCGCTGGATGACTCGTGGTGGAAGCGGCGGCCGCCGCGGCGCCCTGTCCGGCAGGATGACCGTTCGTGGCGCGACTGGACGTTCACCAGCGCGCACACCTATAACCGCGTGGAAGGACTGCCGATTCTCGTCGGGCCCCGCATTCACCAGATCACGGGCTGGGGGCGATTCACGCTCGACGCGTTCGGCGTAGTGCGCACGGCGGGGCCCGTGCAGTGGGACCGGGGGACCCTGGGGCATGACGTGACCAGCGAAGTGCAGCTGGGCACGAAGCTCGCCATCGGGATCGGCGGACGCACATTCGACGTCGTCGACGGGGTCGAGGACTGGCAGATGGACGACGGCGAGGCCGGGTTGGCCGCGTTCGCACTGCACCGGGATTTTCGCGACTACTACCGCCGCCACGGTGGACTTGGGTTGGTGCGGCTCCACGCGGGGCGCGATGCCGACCTGACCATGTCGCTGGGTGACGAACGCTGGGAGAGTGCGCGTGAACGCGACCCCATTTCGGTGATCCGGGGCAACGAGGCGTGGCGCGTGAATCCCGCCATGGACGAAGGGACCATGCACCTGGCCATCGCCCGGTTGCGCGTGGACACGCGTCGCCGCGAAGGGTCACCGTGGGGTGGGTGGTTCCTCAATGCGGAGTGGGAACGCGGCACGGGCACGCTGGCCCGCAATCCACGCCTGCTGTCGATCCTGCCGCGACCGGACGGCGTGCAGTACGCGCGCGGGTTCGTGGATGTGCGGCGCTACAACCGTCTCGCCCCGAACGCCGCACTCAACGTGCGGTTCGTGGCCGGTGGATGGCTCTCGGGCGACCAGTTGCCGATGCAGCGGCGCCTCTCGGTCGGTGGTCCCGCGACCCTGCCGGGGTACGATTTCCGGCGCGCCTGGCGCGTGGACCCCGACGTGCTGACCTGCGGCGGCACCACGCTGCCCGGGGCGCCGGCGCTCTGCGACCGCATGATGCTGGTGCAGGCGGAGTACCGCGGCGACTTCGGCATTGGCTGGATGCGCAACGATGCCAGAGACGACTGGTGGCGGCCGGGTTTCAACCGGCGCGCCTCGTGGGTGTTGTTCGCTGATGCCGGACGCGGATGGCGCATCGGACCTTCCGACGGAACCCTGACCTACGGCAGCACTTCACTACCAGCCCTTTCGACCTTCCGCACCGACCTCGGGGCGGGCGTCGACTTCGGATCGATGGGCATCTATCTGGCCAAATCCACGAGCACGGCGCGTGAGCCCGTGAACGTGCTCTTGCGGGCGCAGCACAGGTTCTGATGCGGACCTCCCTTCGCCGCGCGCTTCTCGTTCTCGTCGTGCTCATCGGCACGACGGGGTCCGCGGCGTGGGCGCAGTCGCGCCCGGGCCTGACCATCGTGGCGCCAGCCCCTGAGCAGGTGGACAAGACCGGGCCCGTGGTCACGGCGTCGCGCATGCTGGCGGGCCGCAAACTGCAGGAACTGCTCGCCAGCGGGTTCCCGGCGCGGCTGCACTACACCGTGGAGCTGTGGAGTGTCGGCGGCTGGGTGAACGACCTGGAGCGCGTCACGGAATGGGACGTCGTGGTGCGATGGATCGCGCTGGAGCACGTGTACGAGGTGCTCCAGGTGACGGCGGATCATCCGTTCTCTCTCGGCAAGTTCGCGCTGCTCAGCGACGCCGAGGGCGCGGTGGCACGCCCGGTGCGGGCGCCGATCGTCGCCTTCGCCGCCAGCAAGCGATTCTACTATCAGGCCACGCTGGCGGTGGAGACGCTGTCGCTGAGTGACCTGGACGAAGTGGAACGCTGGCTGCGGGGCGAACTGCGACCGGCCGTGCGCGGGCAACGCAATCCGGGCACCGTCCTCGGCCGAGGGGTGAAGACGCTGGCCTCGCGGTTGCTGGGCGGCGAGCGGCGGGAGTACGTGGAGCGGACGCCGGTGTTTGAGACGGTAGACGGTAGACGGTAGACGGTAGACGGTAGACGGTAGACGGTAGACGGTAGAAGGCTTGGGGTCTTTCAACACGGAGACCGGAGATAACGGAGGGCCGCGGAAGGACGGCAATAGAACAATTCAAAGGGGTTGTGGCGGACGGTACGGTCCGCCGCGACCCCTTTTACGCAGTTGTTGTACTCCGTGGCACTCCGCGCTCCTCCGGTCTCCGTGTGGAATGAACCGGACCCGCGTTGCCGGCGTCGTTCATACGGTTGCGCTGTGTTGACCGAACGAATCACGCGCGAGAGCGCCCCTAGCGTCGGCCGTCGACGGTCTTCTCCACTTCGTGCAGCATCGCCGCCCCGTAGAACATGCCGATGTACTTGCGCTGCGTCGGCGTGAGCTTGCGCACCGCCCACGAGAGGTGCACGAAATGCGGCTCGACCGGCGCGTGGAGCAGGCGCATGCCGATCTCATCAGGCAGCCGGTTGGCTTTCCTGGTGTTGCACGAGCTGCAGGCTGTCACCACGTTCGTCCACGTGTTGCCACCGCCACGTGAGAGCGGCACCACGTGGTCGCGGGTGAGTGACTCGCGCGGCTTGAGCATCACCGCAATGCGACCGCAGTACTGGCAGCGATAGTGGTCGCGGGCAAACAGGAACGTGTTGGTGACGTGGCGCCGGAAGCGACGCGGCACGTGCACGTACTTGGTGAGGCGAATGACCACCGGGTGCGGGTACCGCTGGTTGGCGGACCGCACGCAGCGCTCGCGATCGGCTTCCACGATCTCGGCCTTGCCGTCGATGACCAGCCGCAACGCCCGGCGCAGCGGCACCAGGGTCAGCGGTTCGAACGACGAGTTGAGCGCGAGACAGCCGACGAGCACGGGTTCCTCCGATCAGGAAAGGGCGATGCGCGGCGGCCGCATGCTCATCTACTCGCGGACGCGGTACTGGGGACCGGGGTCAGCCAACCGTGTGTGTCGGCCAGCTTGCCGGTGGCAATGCCGAGATATCGTTCCTGGATGCGCCTAGTGACCGGTCCGCGGTGCCCTTCCCCGATCGTGATCCGGTCGATGGAGCGCACCGGCGTCAACTCGGCCGCCGTCCCGCACAGAAATACCTCATCCGCCACATAGAGCATTTCGCGTGGAATCGGCGACTCCCGCACCTCGATGCCGAGATCCGCGGCCACCTGCAACACGGAGTTCCTGGTGATGCCCTGCAGGATGCCCGCACCAATCGTCGGCGTGAAGAGCATGCCGTCGCGCACGAGGAACAGATTCTCGCCGCTGCCTTCGGAGACCTGGCCGTTGACGTCGAGCATAATGCCCTCGACGTAGTCATCGACCTTGGCTTCCATCTTGGTGAGCTGCGAGCTCAGGTAGTTGCCGCCGGCCTTGGCCATCGTCGGGAATGTGCTCCCGGCGGCCCGGCGCCAGCTGGAGACGCGCACGTCCACGCCGTGCTCGAGCGCCTCGTCGCCGAGGTAGCGCCCCCAGATCCAGCAGATGATGAACGTCTCGATCGGCGCGTTGCCCGGATGCACACCCATCTGCTGCCCGGTGCGCGTCACGAGGGGCCGGATGTAGCACTCCTTCAGATCATTGGCCGCGATGGTATCGACCACCGCCCGGCAGAGCTCGTCGAGCGAGTACCGGAGGTCCATCCGGTAGATCTTGGCCGAGTCCTGCAGGCGGCGCATGTGCTCGCGCAGGCGGAAGACCGCGCCGCCGGCCGGCGTCTCGTAGCACCGAATGCCCTCGAACACCGAGGAGCCATAGTGCACGACGTGGCTCATGACGTGGATGGTGGCGTCCTGAAAATCCACGAGGACGCCGTCACGCCAGATCTTTTGCGTCGGGCCGTTGGCAGTGGGCTGATGAGCCACGAGATCGGTACTCCGGTAGAGACGAAGAATTCTACTTGATGGGGTCGGCACGGCGCCAGCGCGCCAGCGCGTCGGCCCGGTCCTGCACGCGAGCCACGAGCGTGGGATCGTCGTGCAGCACGACGCCATCGCGCACGCGCACCGTGCCGGCCACGACCACACGGCGCGCGACCGGTGCGTGGGCATGCACCAGCGCGGCGACGACGTCGTGGATCGGGCCGGCCGACGGATGGAAGGCGAAGGCGGCGAGGTCAGCCTGGAAGCCGGGCGCCAGCACGCCGATGTCGTCACCAAGCCCGAGCGCGTGCGCACCCCCGCGAGTGGCGAGGTCGAGCACCTGCGCCGCTGGCAGCGCCGCGGTGCTCCCCGTGCCTGCGCGCTGCTGCAGCGATGCCAACCGTCCCTCGCCCAGGATATCCATCCGGTTGTTGCTCGCCATCGAGTCGGAACCCAGCCCGACATCAATGCCAGCCGCGAGCAGTGCGACAAGCGGCGCGGTGCCGTGCGCCAGCTTGGCGTTGCTCGCGGGGCAGTGCGCCACGCCGCACCGATGACGCGCCATGGCGGCGATGTCATGGGCGTCCGCGCGCACGGTGTGAATGAGCA
>CANNKR010000145.1 GCA_947504615.1 Gemmatimonadota bacterium
ATAATGGATCTCGCGCACCCCCGGCCTGGGCATCAGCATCTCAAAGAACCCCGCGTCCTCGCCATCGACGCGCAGCACCCAGAGCTCCGAACCCTCGCGCGACAGCTCCTCGGTCCACTGCGCGGCAGTCCACGCCGCCCGGTCGAGCCAATGATAGGCGCCACCCACGTCCCGATAGAACCGGGCCGCGATGTCCGCCGTGGGCGGGTCGACCCGCACCAGGGCGACGCCCTCGCGCGCCACGCGCTTGGGACGAAGCATCGACGGGTGCTCCATCGCCAGAAAGGTGATGGTCACGTCCACGGTCGCCACGCGCTACTCGTAATGCTTGCCGAACTTCCGGCCGTAATAGAGGCCCACGCCTCCCCCCACGATGCTCAGCAGGAAGGCGGTGAACATCCCGACGGGGGCGCCGAGGTACCACCCTGCGTAACTCGCCAGCGTTGCACCAAGGAATCCCGACAACTTGACCATTCTGCCTCCACCGGGGGGACCGCCGGTCATTACGCCCGACGGTCAATGCATTCATTATACGCTAGTCGCTCGGCTTCTCCGCGCCCCTGCCCAACCCCGCGAAGGAGTGGTGCGTTACCCTCTTGTAGCGCCCTACCCCACTGGAGGACCTCAATAATGTCACGTTCGATTGCCCGCGTCCTGGCCATCGCCAGCGTCGCCCTGCTCACCCCGATTGCGCTCTTCGCCCAAGGCCGTGGCGGGGGAGGCGCGGCCGATTCCATCAAGTTTGTCTACCCCACGTCGGCCAAGCTCGACGCGCTGAAGGCCGAGGCGTCCAAGGAAATCGACGGCAAGGCCAAGCTGATCCAGGAGATGGTGGACCAGGTCTTCTCGTTTGGCGAACTCGGCATGCAGGAGTTCGAGACGTCCAAGTACCTGACGGGGATCCTGGAACAGAACGGCTTCAAGGTGGAGCGTGGGGTCGCCGGCATGCCCACCGCCTGGGTGGCCAAGTGGGGCAGCGGCAAGCCCGTGATCTCGCTGGGCAGCGACATCGACGGCATTCCGCAGACGAATACGAAGCCTGGCGTGGGCTTTCGCGACCAGTATCTCGTGGGCGCGCCGAGTCACGGTGAAGGGCACAACTCGGGCGTGCCGCTGAACATCGCGGCCGCGCTGGTAGTGAAGAAGATCATGGAGCGGGAAAAAATGCAGGGGACGCTGGTCCTGTGGCCGGGCGTTGCCGAAGAGCAGATGACGGGCAAGGCCTTTCTGGTGCGCGCGGGCGTCTTCAAGGACGTCGACATCACGCTGTTCACGCACGTGGGCCAGGACCTGGGCGTGTCGTGGGGGCAGAGCAGCAGCACGGCGCTGATCTCGGCCCAGTTCAAGTTCAAGGGACAAAGCGCACACGCCGCCGGCGCCCCGTGGCGCGGTCGCAGCGCGCTGGATGCTGTCATGCTGATGGCGACGGGCTGGGAATACCGCCGCGAGCATCTGGAGCTGCCGCAGCGTTCGCACTATGTGATCGTGGATGGCGGCGACCAGCCCAACGTGGTGCCGAGCTCGGCGAGCATCTGGTTCTACTTTCGAGAGCGCGACTCCGAACGCGTGAAGGCCAACTTCGAGATCGGGAAGAAGGTGGCGCAGGGTGCCGCACTGATGTCCGGCACCGAGCTGGACACGGTGATGATCGTCGGCTCGGGGTGGAGCGGGCATTTTTCGCGGCCGGTGGCCGAAGACATGTACGCCAACATCAAGAGGGTTGGCCTGCCCAAGTGGGACGAGAAGGACCAGACGGTGGCCAAGGGGATCCAGCGCGAACTCGGCCAGCCCGAGCGCGGCCTGCTGCTGGAGGGCGGGCGGTTGGGCGGCCCGATCCCCGAAAGCCAGCGCATGGGCGGCGGCTCCGATGACATTGGGGACGTGAGCTGGAACGTGCCGACCGTGACGCTCAACTATCCGTCGAACATTCCGGGGCTGCCGGGGCACAACTGGGCCAATTCCATTTCGATGGCGACGCCGATTGCCCACAAGGGCGTGATGGCCGGCGCCAAGGTGCAGGCCATGACGGTGCTGGACATCCTGACCACACCGCAACTGGTGACGGACGCCTGGAAGTATTTCAACGAAGAACAGACCAAGACGATCAAGTACTATCCGCTCATTGGCCCCACGGACCAGCCGCCGATCTGGTTGAACAAGGAGATCATGGAGCGGTATCGCCCGGAGATGCGGAAGTACTACTACGATCCCAAGAAGTTCGGCACGTATCTGGAGCAGCTGGGGATCACGTATCCGACGGTGCGGCCGCCGGTGGTGCCGTAGCGGCATACCGCGCAAGTCCGGTTTCTTGAAGTCCGGTTTCTTTAACACGGAGACCGGAGGGGCGCGGAGGGCCACGGAGGACGACAACGGCAACAACTTTGAGGGGTCGTGGCGGACAGTACTCCCCGCCACGACCCCTTTTATTGCTGTAGCAGTACTCCGTGGCCCTCCGTGTACCTCCGGTCTCCGTGTTGAATCAACCGAGACCGGACTCCGCGCCTTGCCCCGCGACCCTGCATTCGCCTACGTTGCAGAAATAGCAGATGAGGCGAGCCCCCCATGGGAAGTACGGACGTTTCTGATCCGCGGTACTACCATAAAGTCGTAGACTGCCAGTGGGCGTGTCCCGCCCACACCAACGTGCCGCAATACCTGCGCCTCATCGGCCAGGGACGGTACGACGAGTCGTACCTGCTGAACCGGCAATCCAACGTCTTTCCGGGCATCCTGGGGCGCACCTGCGACCGGCCGTGTGAGCCCGCCTGCCGGCGCGGCCGCGTGGACGAGAAGCCGGTCGCGATCTGTCGCCTGAAGCGCGTGGCCGCCGACCTGCGCGGCGACATCACCGACCGGCTGCCCAAGGCGCCCGCGCAGAAGAACGGCAAGCGCGTGGCCCTCATTGGCGCCGGCCCGTCCTCGCTGACCGTCGCCAACGACCTGCTGCCGCTGGGCTACGACGTCACCATCTACGAGAAGCACACGCAGCCCGGTGGGCTGATGCGCTTCAACATCCCATCATTCCGCCTGCCGGCGCAGGTGCTGGACGACGAGTGCGGCTACATCATCGACCAGGGCGCCACGATGAAGTACGGCACCCCGGTGGAGAGCATGAAGGGGCTGCTCGCCGAGGGGTACGACGCCGTCTATGTGGGAAGCGGCGCGCCTCAGGGGAAGGAACTCGACATTCCCGGACGCTGGGACGCCAAGACCATCCATATCGGCATCGACTGGCTGGCCAACGTGCACTTCGAGCACATCGAGAAGATCGAGCCGCGGGTGCTGATCATCGGCGTGGGCAACACGGCCATGGACTGCTGCCGCACGTCCATGCGCATGGGAGCCACCAGCGTGAAGGTGTTCGCCCGTCGTGGACGGAAGCACTTCAAGGCGTCGCCGTGGGAGTTGACGGACGCCGAGGAAGAGGGGGTGGAGATCATGGAGAACCACGCCCCCAAGCGGTTCATCGTCGAAAACGGCACGCTCACCGGCATGGAGTTCGAGCGCCTGAGCTGGACCGAGGACGAGAAGGGACGGCAGAAGAGCACCGTGGTGGATACGGTCGTCATCCCCTGTGACGCGGTGATCCTGGCCATCGGGCAGGACAACGCCTTTCCGTGGATCGAACGCGACACGGGCATCGAGTTCAACGAGTGGGAAATGCCCACGGTGGACAAGGTGACGCACCAGAGCACGCGCGCGGGCGTCTTCTTTGGCGGCGATGCGGCGTGGGGACCGCAGAACATCATCTGGGCGGTGGAGCACGGGCATCAGGCGGCCATCTCCATGCACCTGCACTGTTCGGGGCAGGACGTCACGCTGCGTCCGGCGGCCGGGATGAACCTGGTGAGCGCCAAGCTCGGCCTGGGCAGCTGGAACTACGCCAACGACTACAACCCGTCGCCACGCGCGCACATGCAGCACGAGGAACTCGTGAAGCGCTTCAGTGCGGTGAGCGTGGAGGTGGAGCTGGGCTTCACCCCCGAGCAGGCCGCACGCGAGGTGCAACGCTGCCTCAACTGCGACGTGCAGACGCACTTCACCGACAGCCTGTGCATCGAGTGCGACGCCTGCATCGACGTCTGCCCCACGAGCTGCCTGACGATGACCGTGGCCGACGATGACGTGGCAGTGCTGCGCACGCACCTCTCGGCGCCGGCGGAGAATCTCGACCAGGCCATCTATATGTCGGGGCCGCTGATGCAGACCCGGCGCGTGATGGTGAAGGACGAGGACGTCTGCCTGCACTGCGGCCTGTGCGCCGAGCGCTGCCCCACCGCCGCGTGGGACATGCGGCAGTTCGACCTGTTGCAGCCGTATGCCGGCGTGGAGCACAGATGAGCGGGATCAACGATTTCGCGTTCAAGATGGCGACGGTCAACGGCACGGGGTCGGCCAGCGCCAACAGCCTGCTGATGCAGGCCATCTTCCGCATGGGCATTCCGGTGACGGGCAAGAACATCTTCCCGTCGAACATCCAGGGGCTGCCCACCTGGTACGAGATCCGCGTCAGCAAGGACGGCTACACAGCGCGCCCGCCCGAGATCGACCTGGTGGTCGCGCTCAACCCGTCGACGTACGCCAAGGACGTCGCCACGGTGCGCCCGGGCGGCTACCTGCTGTATGACTCGTCGTGGCCGCTCGACCCGACGCTCGTGCGCCCGGGGATCACCATCCTCGGCGTGCCATTCGGGCAGATGTGCATCCAGACATTCGAGCGCGACCGCGACCGTACGTTGCTGCGCAACATCGCCTATGTGGGCGCCCTCGCCGCACTGCTGAAGATCGACATGCAGGTGGTGGAGGTGATGCTCAACGAGAAATACGGGAAGAAGAAGGCGCTGCTGAAGGCCAACCACACGGCGATCCGGCTGGGCTACGACTACGCCACGGCGCATCTCGAGTGCCCGCTGCCGTTCCACCTGGAACACCTGGACAAGACCAGCAACGCGATTCTCATCGACGGCAACACGGCCTGTGCGCTGGGCGCGGTGTACGCCGGCGCCACGGTGGGCGCCTGGTACCCGATCACGCCGTCGACGTCGCTGATGGAGTCGTTCAAGGGTTTCTGCGAACGCTACCGGGTGGACGCCGAGTCGGGGCTCAACAAGTACTGCATCCTGCAAGCCGAGGACGAGCTGTCGGCCGCAGGCATCACCATCGGCGCCGGGTGGATGGGGGCGCGCGCGTTCACCAACACGTCGGGGCCCGGTATTTCGCTGATGCAGGAGTTCATCGGCTTGGCGTACTACACCGAAATTCCCGCGGTCTTCTTCGACGTGCAGCGCTGCGGCCCGGCCACGGGGATGCCCACGCGCACGCAGCAAGCGGACCTGATGTCGCTGGCGTATGCGTCGCACGGCGATACCAAGCACATCGTGCTCTTTCCGGCCAACCCGGCCGAGTGCTTCGAGATGGCGGTGACGGCGTTCGACCTCGCCGAGCGGTTCCAGACGCCGGTGTTCGTGGCGTCGGACCTCGACATCGGCATGAACGACTGGATGGTGCCGCGGCTGCAGTGGGACGACAGCTACCGGCCCGACCGCGGCAAGGTGCTCGACTCCGCGGCGCTGGAAAAGGTCAAGAAGTTCTCGCGCTATTCCGACGTCGACGGCGACGGCATTGCCGCGCGCACGCTGCCGGGCTCGGGGGCGAAGGGCGCGTATTTCGTGCGCGGTTCCGGGCACGACAAGCACGCCGCGTACACCGAGGATTCCGACGCGTACCTGGAGGTCGTCAACCGCCTCGTGCTGAAGTTCGAGACCGCGGCGCTGACCGTACCCAAGCCCGACATGCGCCTGCAGGACGGTTCCGAAACGGGAGTGGTGACCATCGGCAGTTGCGACGCCGCCGTGCGCGAGGCGGTGGACCGCCTGCGCGAGCAGGGCGTGCACGTGGACTTCATGCGCATCAAGTCGTTCCCGTTCGGCCCCGAGGTGCGCGACTTTCTGGCGCGCCACGCCAATACGTTCGTCATCGAGCAGAATCGCGACGCACAACTGCGCGCGCTGCTGGCCATCGAGACCGGCATTCCGCGCGACCTGATGATCCCGGTGCTCGACTATTCCGGCATGCCCCTGACGTGCACGGCGCTGGTGGCGGCCGTGACCAAGTACCTGGCGGAGGTCCCCGCATGACGTCCATCACCAAGCCGCCGGTTCGCCATCCCGGCCTGCCGCGCAACGCGCTGGGGCTGACCAAGCGCGACTACGAGGGGGCGATGTCGACGCTGTGCGCCGGGTGCGGGCATGACTCGGTGACGGCGGCCCTGATCCAGTCGTTCTGGGAACTCGACCTGCCGCCCGATCGCGCGGCGAAGATGAGCGGCATCGGCTGCTCGTCCAAGACCACCGCGTATTTCATGAAGGAGTCGCACGGCTTCAACAGCGTGCACGGCCGCATGCCGTCGGTGACGTCGGGGGCGAACGCCGCCAATCGCGACCTCACGTACATCGGCATCTCGGGCGATGGTGACTCGCTGTCGATCGGGCTCGGGCAGCTGTGCCATGCCATCCGGCGCAACGTGAACATGCTGTACATGCTGGAGAACAACGGCGTGTACGGGCTGACCAAGGGGCAGTTCTCGGCGTCGGCCGACATCGGTTCGATGTCCAAGAAGGGCGAAGCCAACGAGCAGGCGCCCATCGACCCGGTGCTGCTGGCCCTCACGCTGGGGGCGAGCTTCGTGGCCCGTTCGTTCTCGGGCGACAAGACGCAGCTCGTGCCGATCATCAAGGCCGGGCTGTCGCATCGCGGCTTCGCGCTGATCGACGTCATCTCGCCCTGCGTGTCGTTCAACGACCACGACGGCTCCACCAAGAGCTACGCCTACATGCGCGAGCACGAGATGGAAGCGGTGGACGCCGACTTCGTGCCGCTGCGCCGCGAGATCATTCTCCCCGAAGACCATGCGGCCGTCACGGTGGTGCAGCTGCACGACGGCAGCACCGTGCGCCTGCGTTCGACATCGCCCGACTACAACCCCACCGATCGCGAGAAAGCGTACAAGCACGTGCGCAGCTGCCAGAAGCGCGGCGAGGTCGCCACGGGGTTGTTGTTCATCGACGAGGCCGGGCGCGACCTGCACGACATGAACCGCACGGTGAAGACCCCATTGGCCGAACTGCCGTTCGAGACACTGTGCCCGGGCAAGGGCGCGATGGACGCGCTGATGGAGCGGTACCGCTAGATTCTCCCGTCTGCGGTCTCCCGTCCACGGTGCGTGCCATGACTGAACGACTGTATTACCACGACGCGTCCCTTCGCACGTTCGACGCGCACATCGTCGAACGCGCGGACGACGGGCGCCGGCTCTTCCTCGACCGCTCGGCGTTCTACCCGACCTCGGGCGGGCAGCCGCATGACCTCGGCACACTCGGGGGGATCGCGGTCACCGACGTGGTGGACGACGGGGAGCGCGTGGCGCACGTGCTGTCCGCCCCGTACCAGGGCCCCGACGCCGTGCACGGCGTGATCGACGGCGCGCGCCGCCGCGATTACATGCAGCAGCACACCGGGCAGCATCTGTTGTCGGGCGTCTGCGAGGAACTGTTCAAGTGGCCGACGGTGAGCGTGCATTTCGGTGATGCCGTCTGCACGCTCGAGCTGGGGACGCCGGCGATTTCGCCCGCGCAGTTGCGGCGCCTCGAAGCGCGTGCGAACACGCTGGTCACCGAGAACCGCGCGGTCGACGTGACGTTCGAGGATGCGGCTGATGTGGCTCCGCGCCTGCGCAAGGCGCCCGGCCGCACAGGCACGCTGCGCATCGTCACCATCGCGGGCCTCGACGTCAGCGCGTGTGGCGGCACGCACGTGCGCAGCACGGGCGAGATTGGCGCCATCCTGTTGCGGCGCGTGGAGAAGATCCGCGACAACACGCGCGTGGAGTTCCTGTGCGGCGACCGCGCCGTGCGCCGTGCACGCACCGACTTCGACGCGCTCAGCGACATCGCCGCGCGTCTTTCGGCGGGCGTCGATGAAGTGGCGCCGCTGGTGCAGGCGCTGTCCGACGACGCCAGGACCATGGCATCCGCGCACAAGAAACTGGGCGAGGAGGTGGCCGGGTTTCGGGCACGCGCGCAGTGGGAAGGCACGCTCCCCGATGCGAGCGGTGTGCGGCGACTGCGCGCCGCCGAGGGGATGACGGCCGATGAACTGCGCGCGTTCGTCTCTGCCTGTGCCTCGTTGCCGGCCACGGTATCGGTGGGCGCGGTGCGTGCCACACGCACCATTGCGGTGTCGGTGTCGGCGGACCTGGACGCGAATGCGGGGACGCTATTGAAAGCAGAGTTGCAGAATGTCGGCGGGCGCGGCGGTGGCTCCGCGCGCACGGCGCAGGGGACGGTGCCGACGGACGCTCAGGTAGACGTTGTACTGGACGCGCTGCTTGGTGCGGTGGTCGGGGTGGTGTAGCCCCGCTAAGTTCGGTTTCTTGAACACGGAGACCGGAGGTGCGCGGAGGGCCACGGAGTACTGCTACACACTAAAGGGGACTCGGCGGACGGTAC
>CANNKR010000146.1 GCA_947504615.1 Gemmatimonadota bacterium
ATCCACGGCCACGACCGCAGGGCGTAATGCGCCACGTTGAAGAACAGGGTGCCGATGAGCGCGTCCTTCTCGCTCTTCGACGCCAGCATGCGTTGCGCGATATAGCTGCCGCCGCCGGGCTCGGCCCCCGGATACCAGACCGACCACCATTGTACGGTAAGCGGCAGGATCAGCACCGTGAGCGTCATGGTCCAATCATTGAAATTCGGCAGTAGCGAGATGACGTGCGGGTCGAGCTTGGTGAACAATCCGTGCAACCCGCCCACCTGCGGCTGCTTCAGCGCGAAGTAGGCCGCGGCGAACGAACCGGTCATCGCGATGCCGAACTGGATGAAATCGGTGACCAGCACGCCCCAGAGCCCTGAGGTGGCGGCAAATGCGACGTTGAGCACCGAGCAAATGAGCAGCGTCTGCCACATCGGCCAGCCGAGCAGCATGTTGGCGATCTTCGCCGCGGCCAGGTTCACCGTCGCCATGATCACGATGTTGAAGAACAGGCCGAGGTATATGGCGCGGAAGCCGCGCACGAACGTGGCCGCCTTGCCCGAGTAGCGGATCTCATAGAACTCGAGATCGGTGAGCACCCCCGACCGGCGCCACATCCGCGCGTAGAACATCACCGTCATCATGCCGGTGAGAAGGAACGACCACCACACCCAGTTGTTCGCCACGCCCTTTTCGCGCACCAGATTGGTGACGAGGTTCGGCGTGTCGGTACTGAAGGTCGTCGCGACCATCGAGACGCCGATCAGCCACCACGGGGCGGAACGGCCGGACGTGAAGAACTCCGCGGTGCTCGACCCCGCCCGCTTGGCCAGCAGGACGGCGGGGAGAAACGAGACCCCGATCGAGATGAGGACGATCCACCAGTCGAGTGACGTGAGGTGCATGGAGGAGACAGTTGACGGTAGGGGGTGGACAGCAGGCGGGGTGCCTACGCCTTCCAGTTGCCGCGCGTGAAATCAGGGAACTTCATGGGGGCGCTGCCCTTGGCCACGCTGATCTCGCTCAGCGGCAGCGGCGCGCTCCACGCCGCCGAATCGTACACGTCGATGTCGGGGGCCAGTCCGTCGTGCAGGCACTGCACCAGCCGCCACGCCATCACGAAGTCCATGCCGCCATGCCCGCCGTTGCGGGCCTGCTCGCCAAGCTTCGTCCAGAGCGGATCCTCGAACTGCTTCTTCCACGGGTCCATGGGGCCCCAGCGTTCGCCCCCCGCCTGCCCTTCGACGTAGATGCGCGCCGGGTAGTCCTCGAACAGCCCCTTCGTCCCCTGGATCGCATTCAGGCGCGAATAAGGGCGCGGGTTCGACACGTCGTGCTGCAGCAGGATCGTGCGCCCGTTGACCGTCCTGATCAGCGACGAGTTCAGGTCGCCGGTGACATAGCGCTCCTGCCACTTCGGGTTCGCCTTGTCCTTGACGGTCTCTTCCCGGTGCCTCGTGAGTCCGCGTTCCTCGGTGCTCATCGACACCATGTAGTCGAAGCGGTCGCCCTTGTGGATGTCGAGATACCACGACACCGGCCCCAGGCCGTGCGTCGGGTACAGGTTGGCGTTGTTGCGCGTGTGCCACCTGCGCCGCCACAGCCCCTCATCGCGGTCCTCGAACAGGATAGCGCGCAGGTCGTGCAGGTACGCCGCCGCCCCGTGCAGCGGCTCGCCCAGCACGCCAGCATGCACCATGCGGTTCACCAGCATCTCGTTGTAGCCGTAGTTGCAGTTCTCCAGCTGCAGGCAGTGCTTCCGCGACTTCTCGCTCGCGTCCACGAGGGCCCACAGCTCCTTCAACGTCGAGCCAAACGGGCATTCGCTCGACACGTGCTTTCCTGCCGCCATCGCCGCGAGCATCACCGGCACATGCCATTCCCACGGCGTCGCCGTGTGGATGAAGTCGATGTCGTCCCGCTGCACCAGCTGTTCAAATGCATGGTCGCCGTCGCTGTAGACGGCGGGCGCCGGCTGGCCGGCATCCGTGACCATCTTCGCCGCCTGCTGCGCCTTCGCGGGCACGTTGTCACACACCGCCGTGATACGCACACCGGGGCAGCCAAGGAACTCGTGCAGCACCGAGCGGCCGCGCAGCCCCGTGCCGACAATCGCGATGCGCACCACGTCGTGCCGCTCGAACGGCACCCCTTTCATGGTCGCGCGCGCCGACGGCGCCACCGGCGCCAGGTCAGGCTGCGCCGCGGCCGTTACCGACTCGGCGATGGCAGGCGAGAACACACCGCCCACACCCAGCGCAGCGCCGGCCAAAGCTGCGGATTTCAGCAGGTCGCGGCGGCTCAGCCCGGCGCGATCATCACTCGGCGGTGTCACGGAGATTCCCCCTTCGAAAGTCCGGCAAAAGTTACCCGGGGGCGCGCGGGAGCGCGAGAGTCCGACCCGCCGATTGCCAGAGCGAAACACCCCACCCGCGCTGGACGCGTGCATCGCGACTATCAGGAGGTCTCGACGTCACCGATGCAAAGCGCCCCGCCGTGCAGAGAGCACGGCGGGGCGCCACCCATGTGGCACGCGCGGTCAGCCAGGCGGAACGCGCGGTTGCGCCGTGCGCCCCGTGCTGGTTCCGCTGCTCGTGCCACTGGTCGAACCGCTGCTGGTGCCACTGCTGGAACCGGCCGATCCCGTCGAACCGCTGCTCCCGGCGCTTCCTGATGACGTGCGCTCCGACTGGGTGGCCCCAATCGACACGGGCACATTGGAGCCACGCGTGTAGCCGCGACCGTTGATGGCGTAGCCGTTGGACTGCGACGGCGTGTCTGGCACGCGCTGGATGATAACGACGGGTTGCTGACCCCAGTAGTAGCCACCGTTGTACCCGCTCCCGTATCCATATCCCGACCCGTAACCATAGCCGTAGCCGTAGTTACTGAGCCCGTAGTAGCCCGGATAGCAGCTGTCGCCATAGTAACCGTACGCGAGCATCCGGTTGCCGTAGCCGCAATCCCAGCGAGTGCCGTACAACGACGACGACCCTCGACCATATCCGGCGCCCGCGCTGTACCCGCTGCTCCCCTGCGTGCCAACATCGGCGCGAATATCGGCGCGGCGCTCGACCGCGAACCGCTGCGGATACGCGAGCGCAACCATCAGGTCGATCAGGTGCGGCGGCATGCCGCCATCGGCCAGCACCACCAACTGCCGGGCGTTCAGGCGGAATCCCTGCTCGAGCTCGTTCAGCCAGGCGGCCGCCACCGATTCATCAACATGCTGGGCGACATCAAGCACATCTTCCGGTTGCACCGTTTCGCCGGCCGCCATACGCACCGCGCGGGTCGAGAAGCCCGCCGGGTCCGGCGCGGTTAACGCCGCCACGGAGTCGTTGACCTCCCCCTTCGGGCCGGTGACCAGCGTGAGCCCCGCCGAGTGATACCGAACGACGCGGGCACTCGAGTTCGCGCTCACCGTATTCCCCTGCACCTGAATCCATTCACCGGCGGGCGATATGGCAAACACGCCGCTCCCCTTCACGGCCGTCCCCGCACCACAGACGAACTCGGAACGCAGCAGCACGCGCCGGTTGTCCTTGGACCAGGTGGCCGACTCCCACCCCGGACAGTTGTCCATCGACTTGGACGTACGCACGCCGGTGGGATTCACGCGTTCGCGATGGACCACCATTCCGTTGGAGATCGTGGCGATGTCCACACCCTCGCCGCGGGAGGCAGGCACCACGCACACCAGACCGCCCGAACCCGCGCCAATCACCGGGGCGTCGTTCGCCACCCAACAGCCAAGCCAGGGCTGCCAGCGCGGGTCAGAAGACTGCGCACTGGCCATGCCCGGACGCCACGCGCCCACCAGCAGCAACGCCGCCGATGCGATGATTATTGAACGAGCTGGAAAGTAGGTTCGCATATCGCGCCTCTCAGAAGCGGAACGTCAAGCCCATCGTCGCGGAAACCCCGGACAGGTCAATGCGATCAAACCCGGAAAATGCGGTGCTCATCTTGGCGCTGGCCACGTCATACCGCGCCTCGGCGAGCAGCCCAAACTGGGCACTCAGCGAGTAGTCCAGGCCGGCGGCGCCGTAGCCTGCGGTCGTCCACCCACTGGACTCGAGCGTCGAGGCGAAGACGTCAAGCGTCTGGAAGTCCACGAAGTCCCCGCTCTGCCGGAACCGGTACCACACGCGCCCGACGCCCGCCGAAACGAAGGGCGCCATCCGTGCCGGTACCCAGGCCAGCGTGCCCAGCGACCGCCCCGGCGGCGCCAAGTAGTAGCGCAGGCCCAGCATGATCGGCAGTCGGCGCAAAACGGTCGTTTGCTCGATCGGCAGCTTGTTGTTGTCCACCCAGTCCCGGAACTCGCTGCCAATGACGCGACTCGACATCCCCACGCTCACCTGCAGGGCGGCGCGCTCCGTCACGAACACGGCCAACTCCCCAGACACGGTGCTCCCCGCAAAATCACCGCGTCCCATCGTCAGGTGATCATGCGAGAAGGTGAAGACTTCGCTGCCCGCGGTGGGTTGCGTGAGGCCGGCGCGCAGCGTGAGGCTCCCGCTGGGGGCGCCGAACAGGAACCCATTGCCGGACGACGGCTGCGCGCCAACCAGAAGCGGCGCTGACGCCATCGACATGCACATGACCGCACGGAGCGCGGCACGACACTGGAGCATGATCCGAGCCCTCCGGGTGCAGGACGTCACGTGGTGCATCCCGTCTTGCCTTCTACTCCAGTATACACCAAACGGGGCGGTTCGTTCGACAGCGGATCGATAATGCTTCTCAGGGCTTCCTGACCGCCGGCACCGGCTCGCGCCACCCGGGTCACGCCCGGCTCCGTACCTCGCCGTCGTCCCCGACCGTCACCTCGCCCTTCACCCCTTCCAGCACCACCCGATCGCCCACCAGGGACATCGACAGCGTGCAGCGCGCCAGCCGGCTCTGCTCGCCGATGATCGTGTGGCTCACCGTGCAGCTCAGCAGTTGCGACCCCGCACCAATCGACACGTTCGGCCCCACCGTCGATCCCGTCAGCACCACCCCGTCCTCGATGTACACGGGGTCGATGATCGTGCAGTCGTCGAGCCCCCTGGGGATCCGCGCCAGTCCCTTCTCCAGCATCACGCGATTGGTGTCGAGCAGCGTGTCGATCTTCCCGGCGTCGTACCAGCCGGCCACGTCGATCACCTGCAGCTTGGCGCCGTGGTCGATCATGTACTGGAAGGCGTCCGTCAGGTAGTACTCGCCCTGATTCTTGGGCGCCTTCAGCACGTGATCGATCCCCTCGAACAGCAACTGCCAGTTGCGAATGAAATAGAGCCCGATGTTCGCGCGCTTCGAGACCGGCGTCTTGGGCTTCTCGATGATCTGCGTCATGTGGCCGTTGGCGTCGGTCACCACGACGCCGAAGCGCTGGTAATCCTCGACTTCCTTCGTCCAGATGATGCCGTCGTCGGTGCTCGTCTTGATGACGGACAAGTCGGTGTCGAAGATCGTGTCCACGAACATGATCAGCACCGGCTCGTCCACGCGGGCCCTGGCCAGCGCCACGGCTCCCGCCGTGCCGTCCTGCACCCGTTGCTCGATGAACGACGCGGGCAGGTCGCTGTACCGCGACCGCGCGTGCGCCTCCACGGCCTCCTTCAGGTGCCCGGTGATGTAGATGACCTCGCTCACGTCGCCGAGTTTTCTGACGTCGTCAAGCACGTAGTCCATCACCGGCTTGCCCGCCACCTTCAGCATCGGCTTGGGCACCGTGTGCGTATGCGGACGCAGGCGCGTCCCCTTCCCCGCCAGCGGAATGATCACCTTCATGGCGCGCTCGTCCCCTCTCGACCGTAGCGGTCGGTCAGTCGTACGACGTCATCCAGGTGCGGCGTGCTCGCCTCCAGCAGGTCGCAGTCGGTCACGGCCTCCATCTGGTGAATGACCCCCGGCGTGTTGCGGTAGCTCTCGCCCGTCGCAAACGGCACCTCCACCAGCCCGGCACCATCCTTGAAATCCACGCGGTAGATCATCTGCCCGCGCAGCAGGTGGATCGTCTCGTCCTTCTGGTTGTGGTACTGCACACTCAGCGCGTGGCCGGCCGTGATGTGCAGCACCTTGCCCACGTACAGCTCGTTGGCCGCCCAGATCACCTCGTGGCCCCACGGCTTCTGCACGATCTTCACCGTCGTCTTTCCGTCCATGTCAGCTCCTTACGGGTCGCGCGGTCATCGAGCTCGGCGTCGTCACGCACGCCGTCACGCATTTGCCGCAGCCGGTACAGGCGGCCCCGATGAACGGCCGCCCCTTCGCATCGATTTCGATTGCCGAGTCCCCCACCGGGCAGACGCGCGCACATACCCCGCACTCAATGCCCTGGAACCCAAGGCACCGGCGGTCATCCACCCCGATGATCGCCATCTTCACGTCCGCCCACCCGTGCGTCGGCGCCAGCAGCGCCCCGGTCGGACACGCCTTCACGCACGGCATGTCTTCGCACATGATGCACGCCCGGTCATCCACCTCGATGATCGGCGTCCCTGCCGCAATGCCATGTTGCGACGGCAGCATGCGAATGGCCAGCGCCGGGCAGACCGCGCCACACTCCCGGCACCGCGTGCACGCGGCCAGGAACGCCGCTTCGGTGATGGCGCCCGGCGGCCGCACGTGCGACACCGGCGATACCTGATCCGAGACGGCGTCCACGACCTGCCCCAGCAGGCGCGCAAAGCCCTGCGAAAAAAAGCCGCGCCGGTCGAGCGGAGAGTCTGCCATTCGCTGAAAAATGTCCCCGACGCCGGTGAAATGACAGGGACCGCCACCAGCGGACTGCCTACCGGCGGGCCCCAGTCCAGATGGCCACAATCCCGCACGAGCCCTGCTGCGCCGCGCCAACCAGGGGAATCAACTCGGCCGGTGCATTGGCGGCGCTCGCGTAGATCTCGATCGCCGCCACCTCACCCGGTCCGACGATGTCGTCGAGCGGAACGATCGCCGTTTTGATGTCGGTCTTGGACGCGGATCCGTCCGGGGCATCAGGCGTCAGCAATCGGCCGTCGAGATACACGCTCATCTTGCACCCGCCGCGCCCCATCAGATACGTCTGTGGCCGGCTCCCCGGCGCGCGGTTCGGAAACACGAACCGCCGCCCCTGGAACAAGTCGGTCAGGCGCACCCCCGGTCTCGCGTCGAGTTCCTCCGGCGTGATGAAGTCGGCGTTGAACGCCCCCCGCTGGGCACGCTGCACCCGGTCGTAGAAACCGGCATTTTCCAGCGGACTCGAGGCCCGTCCGCTCACCGTCACCGCGCCCAGCGACTGCGCCAACGGAACCAGCGGCACCGCAAACTCCCCGGCGCGGTCCCGACCGGCTCTCTCGTCGAATGGCGTGAACCCGATGCGGCGCACGCGGATCCGCAGCGAATCGGGCGCGGCCGACAGCATGACGCGCCCACTGTCGTCGGTCACCCGGCCTCGCCCGTTCTCCACTTCCACCAGCGCATACGGCACGGCGCGCCCCGACACGTCGCGCACCCGCACCACCACGCCGTGCGACACCCCAGCCGTCTCCCGGGCCGCTCCCATCCGCAGTTCGACGCGCGCCGTCCCCTCCTTCTCCCCGATGCGCACCGCCACGGTGGGCGCACGCCGCGCGCCGAACAGCGCGCCCATCGTCACCAGTCGGGCGCGCGGCAGCCCACACATCGAAAAGAAACCGTCGGCCGATGTTGTCGTCGTGAGCCGGCGCGTCATCCAGTTCAGCCGGGCGCCAGCGGCCTGGAACTCCTCCTGCCACTCCGCCGTCACCACGGCATCGACCACCGGCGCGCGCTGCCCGTCGCGCACCACGCCAAGGATCATGGCCGAGGCCGCGGCGCCCGGGGCCGACGCGCACTCCGCCAGCGTCGTCAGCGTGTCGGCCGATGCCGCGCCACGCCGCGGTTCGACCACCGTCGCCGAGACGTTCGACGTCTCCACCTCGCCATTGGTGTACAGCAGGTCGTCGCCGCGCCGCATCCGCCAGACATCGCCGCCCGTCACCTCGATGCCACTGACCTGCACCCCGCGCTGCGGCACGAACGTCGTGCGCGGCATGCGGATTTCCCATCGGCTCGCAAACCAGATGCCGTTGGCGAGCCGCGTGTACTCCACCAGCCCGCCGAGCTTCGCGTACTGCAAGAGCGCGGGGAGTCCCGCGTAGGCGAACTCCAGGCGGCGCAGTTCCGACGTCCGCCGGTCCAGCCAGAGCGTGCCGCGCACATCCACGATGCCGCGCACCAGTTGGGCCGGACGGAATGCGATGCCGACCCACGCGGCCTGCGCCCCCTCGCCCTCGGCCAGTTCCAGGCAATGGCTCGCGGCAAAGGAGTCCGACAGCAGCACATCGGCATCGGGGGCGCGATACACCGTGCCGTCACGCTCCGCGATCACGTAGCCCGCGCGGGCCAGCGAATCGGGCGGCACGCTTTGGAACGGGCGCGAGGACTCGCCCTCGAAGAATCGCCGTTCGATGGGCGACAACTCGCGCCCCTGCACACTGCG
>CANNKR010000147.1 GCA_947504615.1 Gemmatimonadota bacterium
CGACGCTGCTGTTGGATACAGCTGGTACTGTGTCGAAGGTGTCATCGGAAACTCCCGTGAGGTCGCGAATGACGGCGCGGAGCTCTTCCGGCCGGAACGGCTTGTGGACGAACAGGGCGCCGAGATCCCTGATGCGCTTGATCCGCGCCTCGCTCCCCTCGGTGGAGACCACCACCACGGCGACCGACGCCGTGTCGGGGTGCGACCGGATCTCGGCGAGCAGTTCCTCACCGTTCATCTGCGGCATGTTGAGGTCGAGCAGCACGAGGTCCACCCAGTGCTCGCGCAGCCGGTCAAGCCCCTCCTCGCCGTTCGCCGCCTGGTAGACATCGCCTACCGGCACGCCCGACAATCGAAGGGTCTTGATCACCATCGTGCGCATGACCGCGCTGTCGTCGACCACCAATACGTTGAATGCCATGGATTGTCCTCCCTAGAGCGCCGTTTCGACGCCGTTGCAACGCACCGTCACTTGGCCTGTGGCCAGCGACAGGTACATCGTCCGCGACTGCTGCACGCCCCCGACTTCGGAGGCCTTGATCATCACGCCGTTCTTCCACAGCAGCTTGCGGAGCGCCACGAAATTGCGCTTGCCGATCTGGAACCGGTCCTGTGATTCGTCCAGCCCCTGGTAGGCGCCGCCCGTCACCCGCACGATCAGGTGCTCCTTCCGGGCGCCGAGGGCGTAACACTGCTTGAAGAGCTGGGGAATGCCGGTGTCGACGAACATGTACGGATTGGCCTGTCCCTTGGCCGGGTCAATCGATGATTCGGGCATCATCACGTGCAGCATGCCGCCGACGCTGGCCGAGGCATCGTAGACGGTCACGCCGAGGCACGAGCCCAGGGCATAGGTGACGATCCGGTCGCCCGGCAGCGCCGACACCCGCAGGTCGCCCATGCCGACGACGATGTCGGTGGATGGAGAGACGGAGGTGCTCATGCGGGGCCTTTGGCATATGCCGCCGGCGCCACGTACCGCAGGTCGTGCGTGAGCGAGTGCAAGGTTTCGGAATGCCCGATGAAGAGATACCCATCGGGAGCCAGCAGCTTGCTGAAGCGCTGCACGAGCCGCTCCTGCGTGTCGCGGTCGAAATAGATCATGACGTTGCGGCAGAAAATCGCGTCGAACGGACCGCGCAGCGGCCATTCCTCCATCAGGTTCAGCTTGCCGAACTTGATGAGTTGCCGCAGGTGACTGCGCGCCACAAACCGCTCGCCCGAGGCGTCCTGCACGCGCTCGAAGTGCCGGTTGAGTGTCGGCCCCGGGATGTCGCGAATGCCGTCGATCGGGTACGACCCTTCCTTCGCCTTGGCGAGCACCCGGTGCGACAGGTCCGTGGCCAGGATCCGTCCGTTGGGCGTGCCGCCCTGCGCGTGGTCGCACAGCACCGTCGCCAGCGTGTACGGCTCCTCGCCTGACGAGCAGCCCGCGCTCCAGATGGTGATCGGGCGGTCGCCCCACGAGGGCAACACGGTCTTCCGCAGCAGGTCGAAATGCGCCGACTCGCGGAAGAAACTTGTCTTGTTCGTCGTCAACCGGTCGATCATCTCGCGCATCTCGTGAGGATCGTCGCGGACGCGGTTGACGTAGGACTTGAAGCCGTCCAGGCCAATCTCGCGAATGCGCTTGCCCAGCCGCGAGACGACGAGCCCCTCTTTGCCGTCGTTCAGCTTGATGCCGGCGACGTCATAGAGCAGGGTGCAAATGGCGGAAAAATCGCTGCGGGAAATCGCCGAACCCACAAAGGGCGCAGCGGTATCAGGGACGGCGGTCATGGCGGGATCACGCCGCGGTGGAAGCGGCGGACGGATCGATGACGGCCTCGGTGGCCTGCACGATCTCGGTGCTGGTCAGCACGTGGTCGATGTCCAGGAGCATCTTCACGCGTCCCTGCGCCTTGGCGATGCCCAGCAGGAAGTCGGTCGGCACGTCGAACCCGAACGACGGCGGCGGCTCGATGGCGTCGGCGAGCACCGTCACCACTTCGGAGACGCGGTCCACCACGATCCCCATCTGGATGCCACGCACCTGCACCACGATGATGCAGACGTCCTGCGTCTCCACCACCGGCATGCCAAAGCGGATGCGCAAATCGACGACGGGGATCACCTTGCCCCGCAGGTTCAGCACGCCGCGGATGAAGTCGGGCGTCCGGGGGACACGCGTCACCGGCATCATCCCGATGATCTCGTGCACCGTGAGGATCTTCAGCCCGTATTCCTCGTTGGCCAGGAAGAACGTGAGATATTTGCCCGCGTGGGAACTCTGGTGGGGCGCAACGGCGGATGAGGCGGTGGACATGACGATCTCCAGATGGGAACCGGGAATGTGAGAGAAGGCGTTTTCAGGCGACCGAACGCCGGTCCTGGCGCGCGCTGTCATCAGCGACGGTGCCACTGCGGCTGAGCTGGATCAGTTGGGCGATGTCGAGGATCAGCCCCACGCGACCGTCGCCGAGAATGGCGCCGCCCGAGAGACCGTCCACTCGGCCGATCCCCTGGCCCAGCGACTTGGCAACCACCTGGTGCTGCCCCAGCAGGTCATCCACCAGCAGGGCGACGCGCTTGTCGCCGTCACCGACCAGCATCAGCAGCGACTCGTCAAAGCGCTCGCATGCGCCGGCGACGTTGAACAGGCGGTGCAGGCGGAGGACCGGGAGCGTCTCGTCGCGCAGTACCACCATTTCGCCGCGTCCGGCCACGGTGCAGATCTGCTCCGCGCTCGGGCGGAACGACAACTGGATGCTCGTCGTCGGCACGATGTAGCGCTCCTGCCCCACGCGCACCAGCATGCCGTCCGTGATGGCCAGGGTCAGCGGCAGGCGCAGCGTGAAGGTCGTTCCCTTGCCAACCGTCGAGGAGATTTCAATGCGGCCGCGGATGCTCTCGATGTTCCGGCGCACCACGTCCATGCCGACGCCGCGCCCCGAGATGTCCGTCACCTGATCGGCCGTGGAGAATCCCGGCGCAAAGATCAGCGCAAAGACATCCTGGTCGCTCAGCGTCTTGTCGCTGTCGATCAGCCCCTTGGCGATGGCCTTGGCCACGATCTTGTCGCGGTTCAGCCCGCGGCCGTCGTCGTGCAACTCCACCACCACGGCACCACCCGCGTGGAACGCCGACAGGCGCAGCAGGCCGGCCGGGCGCTTGCCCATCGCCGTGCGGTCACTCGGACTCTCGAGCCCGTGGTCCATCGAGTTGCGCACCATGTGCACCAGCGGATCGGAAATGGCATCCACCATGTTGCGGTCCAGCTCGGTGTCCTCGCCGTGCGTCTGGAACTCCACCGACTTGCCGCCCTTCTGCGACAGGTCGCGCACCAGGCGCGCGAGCTTCCCGAACACGGGCTTCAGCGGCACCATCCGCATCGACATCGACAGGTCCTGCAGGTCGCGCACGATCTTGCCCGCCATCGACACCTTGCGCGTCAGCGTCTGGTGGCCGGCTTGCGTCACGATCCCGTCGGCGCCGATCATCGCCTGCGCGATCACCAGCTCGCCCACCATGTCGATCAGCTTGTCCAGCCGGTCCGTGCTGACCCGGATGGAATCGTTGCTCCCCGTGGAGCCGGTCGATTCCTGACGCACCTGCTTCTGCTGCTGCGCCTGCTGGCGCAGCGCCTGCGCCACGTCCTTCAATGGCGCCACGTTGGCTTCCACCAGCGCCTGGCCCAGCGGGATGCTGGGATCCACGGCATGCACCGCTTCCAGAGTGCCACGATCCACCACGCCGCGATCCACGAGGATGTCGCCGAGCCGTGCAGCCGGCAGCGGTTGGTCGCTGACCACCGGCGCCGTCACCAGTCCGGCGGCGGCGGCCTCGAGATCCCGCGTGAGCTCGCCGCATCCATCCGGGATCAGCACGGGCGTGCCAGCCGAGGCCGAATCCACCGCGTCGAGAAACTCGCGCAGCATGTCGGCGCTTTGCAACGACAAGTCGGCGTTGTGCGAGGTGTAGACCACCACCCGGTCGCGCACCTGGCTCAGCAACGACTCGGCCTTGTGCGCAAACCCCGACAGCTTGGACAGTCCAAGGAAGGCGGCCGTGCCCTTGATCGTATGAAAGGCGCGGAACACCGTATTGATGGCTTCGTCGTCGGTCGGGTCCGTCTCGAGCTGCAGCAGGGACGCTTCGGCGCCGGCCAGCATGTCGCGGCTTTCGGCGATGAAGTCGTGCAGCAGATCCATGTCGACATCGTCGGGCAGCGTCTCGACTACGGAGACGGGCTCCGAGATGCGCGCGGGCGGCGCGATGGCCTGCACCGGAGCCGCCACAGCCGGCGTGACCGCAGTCCCAGGCACCGGCGGCACCCACGTCAGCGCGTCACCGCGCATCCATGCCTCGAGCAACGTGCCGACCGCCGCGAGCACCCCCTCGCGTTCCGCGGCGCTCGCGCGCTCGATGCTGTCCGTGCACTTGAGCACGGCAATGATGGAGCCTGGCTGCAGCGAGGCCGCGGTGTCGGAGGCTTCGCGCATGGCATCGGAGAACCGCTGGGCACCCACATCATCAGCGGGGTCGAGCTGCATTAACAGCAGGGCAAGTTCGTCGAGCGACGGCTGGGGCATCTGTCTGGACCCGGTGGTGGAGGTGAGCACGCCCCAGAGCTGCGGGGACCGCAGGCCGAGGAGTGATCACAATTCAAGTGTCGGCTCCACCCTCCCGGACTTGACCCGCCATCCGGACCCAGCCCCTTGCGGGAATTCGCGTTACGCTGCACTCATATGCGCGTCCCTATTAAGAACGATGGTTCCCTTCGCGCGGGAGCCGCCGTCTTTGGAGGCAAATGGCCGTTACGCACGGACAGCCGATCCAGCGACGAATGACGCGTCCGCCAGACCAGGACGCGCGCTGGAGCCTCCTCCCCATCCGCCACGCCCCGCACGGGATTCTTGTCCCGGAGCGGGGCGTCGTCTTTTCAGGCGAGGTGCAATGTCTCACCGGAGCGTCCACCGCCTCACGCTGGCCCGTTCACCCCGTGGCCTGGCCCGCCGTCACGATCACGGCGTGCCCCACCAGAAGCGACACGTCAAGCGCGCCACCTTTCGTGACTGCGGACGCCGTTGCGTCTATTGTGCGACGCCGCTAGGGCTGGACGCGGCAACGCTCGACCATGTGATTCCCCTGTCGCGAGGGGGGAATCACGCGCCCGGCAACCTGGTGGCCGCCTGCATCGCGTGCAACCAGTTGAAGGGATCGATGCTCCCCATCGAGTTCTTTACCCGCTATCCCTGGGCTGGGCAGAACTTCATGCGCTACGCTCGCGCGGCGCACCGGAGCATCAAGCGCGGGGCCCGGCGGGCGGTGAGCCTGGCCTTCGCCGAGGCCGCGTAAAGCGATAATCGCATGGCGCGCAGCGCACGGCGGCTCGACTCCCGCCATGCGCTGCGCGCGATGCGCTATGCCCCACGGGCCGACTCCGCCCGCAAGATGATTTCCTTCCGCGTGCTTCCCCACGCGTAGTCGCCAATCCCACCACTCTTGCGGATCACCCGGTGGCAGGGGATCAGCAGGCTCACAGGATTGCGACCAACGGCGCTCCCCACCGCGCGCGCCGCCTTCGGTTGGCCGATGCACCCTGCAATATCCTCATAAGTGGACACTGCCCCCGGCGCGATGCCAAGCAGTGCATGCCACACCTTCAATTGAAAGTTGGTCCCGCGCACGTGGACGGCGAGCGGACCCTCTGGAACACCCAGGCCGCCCAGCGCTGCGCGCGCCGCGCGCCGCGTCTGTCCCGCCGACTCCACAAGGGACGCGGCCGGCCACTCGGCCTGCAGTCGCGCCACGGCGACCCTGCGGTCTGACGCACTGTCCGCAAACTGCAGCGAACAGATGCCCAGCGGAGTGACGGCCACCAGGGCTGTGCCCAGCGGCGAGTCGTGGAAGGCCCACGCAATCTCCACTCCGTCGCCGCCTCGCCGTACCTGCCCCGGGGTCATCGCCTCGGCATGCACGATGAGCTCGTGAAGCCGCGACGGATTCGATAACCCCGCGTCGTAGGCCGTCGGCAGCAATGCCCGGTGTTCGCGCAGCAGGGACCGCGCAAAATCCGCCGTGGCGTACTGGAGGAACCGCTTGGGGCTGATCCCCGCCCAGCGCGTGAAGAGACGCTGGAAGTGCGACTCGCTGAGGCCCACCTGACCGGCGATCTCGGTCAGCGAGGGCTGCTCGCGCCAGTGTGCAGCCAGATACTCGATGGCCCGCGTGATGCGGGCGTAGTCGGACGATGCGTCATTGCTCATAGCGTCATCACTTTTGCGGCGTTCTTCGCGCGCCGCCGCGCGGCCTAATAGTCGACCGGGCGCAGGTAGCTCTCGCCGATCGCCGCGCCGCTGAGCATCGCCACCGTCGGGAGGCGACGCTTCCAGTGCGTGCCATCGAGGCGCGCGCGCACCTTGTGCACGTCCGCCGCACTCACGCCGCGTGCGATGATGTCCTCTCCCGTCCAGCCGTGCAGCAGCCAGTTGAGGATGTCGTCGGCCTTGGCGTACGTGACACCGAAGTCGCCCTCGTCCGTCTGTCCTTGCACCAGGTCGGCGCTCGCGGGCTTGTCCACGATCTCCTGCGGCACGCCGAGGTGCCGCGCCAGCGCCCAGACCTGCGACTTGTACAGGTCGCCCAGCGGGTTCACGGGTGGCGAGTCGTCGGCGTGCCACGTGAAGTATCCCAACAGCCGCTCGCTCTTGTTGCCGGTGCCCAGCGGCAGTGCGCGATGCCTCGCGCTCAGGTCGAACAACGCGATCATGCGCATGCGCGCCATCACGTTGCCGCGCCGCGCCGCGTCGGCGTCAGGTTCGTTGGCCAGGTACCCGTCCACGCCGGCGCTGATGTCGAGGGTGCGCCCCTCGATGCCCAACTGGTCAATGACGAGTTGCGCGTGCGCCAGCGAATCGGCGCTCGATGTGCGGTACGGCAGTCGCACGCCAATCACGTTGTCGGCGCCGAGTGCGCGGGCCGCGAGCGCGGCCGTGACGGCCGAATCGACGCCGCCTGACACGCCAACGATCGCCTTGGTGAAGCCGCGGCGCCCCATCTCATCGCGCAGGAACTGCACCAGCCAGCGCTCCACCATCGGAGCGTCGATGGCCAGCGGCGGCGGCGCGGCGCGTCCACCGCCCGCGGGCACGACCACCGGCAGTGTGCCGCCGCTGCTCGCGGCCGCGGCGCGCGGCGTGCCGCTCACCGCAGGAGCAGTGCGGGCAATGACGCGCGGCTTCGGCGACAGGCGCGGCGCATACACGGCGCGCTTCATCTCGGCGGCCAGATACGGCATGGCCACTTTCAGGTTGCTCAGCATCGGCGCATCGGCACGGCTGCGCGCCAGATCGCCGAGGTCGATGTCGGTCATCAGCAGCGCTTCGTCCCAGACTGGCGCCCGGGCGCGAATGTCGCCGCGCGGCCCCGCCACGAGCGATGCGCCCTGGAACATCTTGCCGCCTTCGCTACCCACCAGGTTGGCGAGCGTGCAGAAGACGCCGTGTTCCTCGGCAATGTCCGTGATGAGCCGCTCCCAGCGCGTGACCGTACCCGGCCCATCCACGCCGTCGTCGCGCGGATGCGTGCCGCGCGCCACGGCCGCCGAACTCACGAAGATCACCTGCGCGCCATCGAGCGCCGCAATCGTCCCCGTGAGCGAATGCCACGCGTCCTCGCACACCAGCATCGCGGCGCGCCCCCACGCCGTGTCGAACGCGCGGATATCGTACCCGCGCTCCATGAACCGTTCCTCGTCGAACAGCGAGTACGTGGGCAGGAAATTCTTGCGATGCACGTGGAGCAGCACCGGCTCGGACCCGCCCAGTCGCGCGTAGAGTGCGCTGTTGTAGAGCGTCCCGTCGTGCTGCTCATAGAAACCCACCATCACGTCGATCGACGAGCCCGGCTTGGCCGCGGCGCGCCAGTACCCGTCGAGCGCGCGCACCACGTCGTCGGCGGACATCGCGTTTTCGCGAATGCCCCCTTCCACGAAGTACCCCGAGAGAATCGCCTCGGGGAACTGCACTATATGCGGGTGCGGCTCCATGGCTGCCGCCTGGGCCAGAATACTGCCGGCCCGCGCAAGGTTGGCGGCAACGTCGCCCTTCTTCGGGCGGAACTGGGCGATGGCGAGGCGGAGGGTGGACATGAGTCCAAGAAAGGTCGCATCCATGCGCGGGGGGGGCAACATTCGGGTGAGGGGTACCCGGTGAGGAGTGCGGGGTGGCGAGTGCAAGTGCACGGTGAGGGGGAGTCAGTCCCCCCCAATCCCCTCACCTGCACCCGCCACCCCGAACCCCTCACCAGTACTTGATAGCATGGATATAGTCCGCACCGCCCCCACCAAGACCAAGCGCAACCTGTGGATCGCCGGCGGCGCGGTGGCGCTCGTCGCCACCACGCTGTGGACGCTGAGC